>JAZQHZ010000293.1:0-55480 GCA_045540855.1 Clostridia bacterium | reverse complement strand
CACAGGAGAATGCCATATTTGAGATTTCAACGCAATCATCCACCGAAAATGAAGCGTATTTTGGCGGTATGCACCATAATCTGTTTTCAGTTGATTTGAACAGAGGCTTTACTGTGATTGATAGAACCGTAGGTGAGGATGTTGTTATAAACGAGGGTTGGAATACGTTTAAAATTGTAACCGTCGGACAAAAGGCTATGTTTGATCTTAATGGCAAAATCACCTGTGCAGATGCAGTTCTGCAACCGGGTGCCCTGCGATTTCGTGCAGAAGGATGCGAAATACTGATAGATGATGTGAAAATCAGTGAAATTCAGAATCGCGGTGCGACGATGACAAGTCTTATTGCACAGAAAGAAATTCATACCATAAGCTCGTATGAGCCGTATAATTTCATAGATAGAGCAGGTCTTGTGGCACTTTACAGCAGTAATACACGTGCTAATCCGGTGAGTGCAGAGTTGGTTACATACACGATTGACGGCGATTACAAGGAGCTTTCAAACGGATATGGATATTTTTACGGTGATTCAACTGTAACTTTTACATATAAAGGGTTTGACTGCGCAATTGAAATCAAGGTTGATAACAAGGGTATGACGAAGGGTGAATATTTGTCGGAAACACTGTACAAACGCAGACAGGAAACGGCATATTCGGGATATTATACTCTGAACAACACAGGCTTCAATAAGAGTACAGTAAGCTATTCAAGGCTTTTTGAGCTTTTGAGTGTACCGTATCTGTACCCGACCTCACAGAATCACGATGAGGTTATTGATTTGTTTTTAACTATGGCTGAGGAAACAGTGTTTGCTACACGTGGCAGTGTGGGAGCTGAGGACTTTATAGCCATTGATTTGATACTGCTTAGGAGTAATGAAAATCTCAATATTTCAGAGGATTTAAGGAACAGGATTGACAAATATTTTTTAAATCTTGATTTGTCAGACCCGGAAGAGATACTCAGTGAAAACCACCGTATGACCTATTATGCAATAGCGATTGCGGCATTTGAGCAGTATAGCGATGAGGTGTTCTTTAACGGGCTTAATGCACAGGAAAACAAGGATCTGTATAAAAAATATATCCTTGACTGGATAGATTTCCGATTGAAATACGGAATGGGTGAATACGATTCGCCGGGATATTACACAATAGATTTTGCGGCACTTGAGACAATATATACGTATACCAAGGATACCGAGCTTAAGCGAAAGGTATATGAAATGCTAATGTATCTTTATGCTGATGCCGCAATGGATTCCAATCATTCAGTAATGGGCGGGGCACTAAGCAGAACGTATATAAACACTCTTGAATCGTGCAAGATGCCGGCACTTAATATATTATTCAATGACTATATTAAACCGGATAAATTTTATGCACTGCAGTCATTGCCACTGGTGTATTCGGAGTTTGCTCCGCAGCAAAGTCTTATGGAGCTTAAAGCTGATTCAACGGCAAGCTATGTTAATATTGAAAAGCGCAGAATGTATACAATTCCTGATGACCCGGTGCTTATGGGAAGTGTTACAAAGTATTCATACGTAACACCTGAGTATATAATCGGCTCTCTGGTTGAAAGTGATAATCTTCCGGAGGTGAGCTATAAAAAAGGCGATAAATATTATGCTGATACGGGAACATATTCGTCAGCAACACGCATATTGCCTGATTTCCAGTCACTTGGATTCAGCATCAACATAGGCGGAAACCCGAAGCTGAATATTATTGACTCGCATCCGGGCGGTGAATATACCCAACTTAACGGTGCACACAGCTATTTTGCGGGTGACCACGGATGTCACTGTGCAAGATACGGTCAGTATGAGCATACAGTGCTTGGAATAAGGCATATCACAGATAAAAACCTTCCGCAGTTCTCGCATTTCTATCTCAATAAAAGCGAATTTGACGAGGTAATTGAAGAGCAGGGCTGGATAATAGTGAGAAAAGGTACTGCATATGCGGCGATTAAGCCGATAGACCTTAATGCACCTGACAAGGAATGTGCATATGAGTGGGGAAAGGATGAGGAATTGTTCGCAAAAACTCCGCTTTCACAGCTTGAGATAAAGATAAATTCAACAGATATCGCATTTGTGGCGGAGACGTACAGTGAAGAGGAAATCGGAGATTTTCTGAGCTTTGTTGAGAAAATACTGTCGCTTGAATTGGAATACAGTGACGGCAAGCTTATATATACAAATATTGCAGGTGACGAGCTTATGCTTGATTATGAAGCCGAGCAGTTCCTTAAAAATGGCGAAGTGCAGGTTTATGAAAGCGGTAACGGCTATGTCGGCTCAGAATGGGGAACTGACAGTGTAAGCTATAACGGATTTGTAACTCCGTGTGATAACTATGTTAATGTTTACAAAAAGGGCCTTGATTCTTATAAGGTTATGCCTATGGCAGATGAGGGACAGCTTTTTGTAGCAATATATGACAGTAATGGACGAATGAAGTCCGTGGAAAGAAGAACGGATAAGGAGGTGGCTGAATATTCAGGTGCAAAGATAAAAGCACTTTTATGGGAAGATGTTAATAATATTAACCCAATAACATCTCAGTCTTACTAAGGTGAGGAAAAGAAAGGAAAAAAAGTTATGAAAAAGAAAATTTTAAGTATGGCAATGGCTCTTTCAATGGGCTTGACAGGTATTGTACCTGTTATGGCAGCCGATGAAATCATAGTTCCGGGCGAGGTTATCTATGAGCAGAATTTCGAGGGCACAGTTGAGGATGCGTTTACAACAAAAATCGGTGCAAATTCAGCATTTGCTTTGAGCGTTGAAACTGAGGACGACGGAAACAAGGCATTGAAGATTATGGGAACAGGTGCATACGGTCTTCTTAATTTCGGACCGGAATATACGGATGCAATTATCACAGCAGACGTTAAGCAGACAGCAGCAAGCGGAAACAGTGTTGCGTATTTTGGTATAGGTGCAAGAACACTTTATAAGTCAAGTGCTTATCACAGCAATATCGCAACATTCTTTGATATTCATAAGGACGCATCAGGAACAACACACAGAGATAAACTTGCTATTGCAACAGGCTCAAGTGCGATGGGCACTGCATTTACGTCAGTTGATGCACTGTCAGCAAATGCAACAGGTGCGTTAATAACAAGCGGACGTAAGTTCAGTGATTATTACACAATGACGGCTACAATTGCAGGCTCAAAGATGTATAATTCCATAAGTGATGCAAACGGAAATGTACTTGACAGTATCAGTGCAACAATAACACCGACAACAGACGGTGCAGGAACAACCACTCTCCGTGCACATGGTCCCACAGTTTTTGTTGACAATATTGAGATTCGTGAGATTGCAAATATTTCATCATTTACAGCAGCTACGGCCAGTGATTCAGTTCTTGTTGACAACAGTACAGATATTGTTCTGAAGAGCGGAAATATAGAGTTATCACCGGCAGCTGCAAGATATGAATATGACACTACTGCATTGTCAATTAATGCCAAAAACGGAACAGTTACTCCGCTTAAGGGAGGTACACATACTGTAAAGGTATATCTTGATGATATGATGAGTGATGCGAGCCTTAGTGCTTCGTTTACTGTAAATGCGGTTGATGTATTAAAAATAACTATTCCGGCTAAGACACTTTATACTCAGGACTTCGAGGGTACAGTTGAAGAAGCAATGACAACAGCAATCGGTACAAGCGGAAGCTTTGGTTTAGAGGTTGTAACTGAGGATGACGGAAATAAGGCATTGCAGATAACAGGAACGAGTGCACTTGGTTTAAATAATTTCGGACCGGAATATACCGATGCAGTTATAACAGCAGATGTAAAGCAGACAACTGCGAACGGAAACGGTGCGGCATACTTCGGTATAGGTACAAGAACATATTTCAAGTCAAACTCTTATAACAGTAATATAGCAGCTTATTTTGATATCTACAAGCACGTAAGTGAAACAGACTATACATATGGCTCAGCCGTTACTTCAAGAGACAGACTTGCAATAGCAACAGGAGCCAGTGCAAATGCTTCAAAGCTTACAATAAGCGCAATGACAGCCGATGAAACAGGAGCATTGATAACAAACGGACGTAAGTTCAGCGATTATTACACAATGACGGCTGCAATTGCAGGCTCAACGATGTATAATTCTATAAGCGATGCAAACGGAAATGTACTTGACAGTATCAGTGCAACAATAACGCCGACAACAGACGGTGCAGGAACAACCACTCTCCGTGCACACAGTGGTAATTATTTGGTGGATAATATTGAAATAAGAGAAATTGCCAAGATTGCAGAATTTACAGCATCAGCTGATAAGGCAGAAGAAATCGGCACAGCAGTTGATTTCGCACTTGCAAGCGGAGCTTTGGATATTGATACAGCAATTGCAAGATATGTTTATGATGACAGTGCATTAACAGTAGATGCAGAAAAAGGTACAGTTACACCGCTCAAGGCTGGTGATCATACTGTAACAGTATACCTTGACGATTTATTCAGCACAAATAGTCTCAGCACAACATTTACAGTAAGTGTTGAAGAAGCTCCGGTTGTACCGGCAGAGCCGACAGTAACACTTGATAAGGACATCAGATGGGAATCAACACTTGAAAATATGGTAGCTTCAGCTGAAGATAACACTCTCACAGTTGATGGCGAGGTTGTATACGGTGTTAAGGTTACATTAAATGCAAACAACGTAGCAACATATACAAAGGCAGATGTAGCGGCAGGCGAGAATGCTGCAGAGGTTGTATTACCGTCACAGGTTTCAGGTGCAAGTGATGTAGTATTCTATATCATTTCAAATGCTGATATTGACAGCGTTACATTGAAGTAATCAGAGGAGGAATAAAGCAATGAAAAAATTTGAAAATCCGATAATGAAAATTGAAGAATTTAATTTTACAAACATTGTAACAATGTCAGGTGCGGTTGACAAGGCTGTTGATGCCGTTACAGCGGCAGAAGGCGGAGTAACCCTTGACGGAAAAACTTTAATTTCCAGTAAAGTTATCAAGATTACATTATAAAGCTGATATAAATCAGCACACATTCCCTAAACCGGAATGTGTGCTGATTTTTTGTTGAAAAAAGGATGAAAAAATGCCGTTTTTATGCGGCTCACAGGAAAAATGATACTTTTTTGTTGTAGAGGGTTCATTTTTGACAATCGCTTGAATTAAGGCATTTTTTATGTTAAAATATAGATATAAATCAGGTGAGAAACACCGACAAAATAAACACATAGAAAGGGAAATAGTATGAGAAAGAAATTAACAAGCATTATCACGTTGTTATCACTTTTAAGCTCTGGTGCAGTTCCTGTTATGGCAGACTCTGTCATCACAGTTCCGGGAACTGTTATTTATGAGCAGGATTTTGAAGGTGAAGTGGATGAAGAGATTTTTACGGAGATAGGAAATAATTCTGCATTTTCTTTTGTTGTAGAGGATGACCTTGGCAATAAGGCATTGAAGGTAAACGGTTATAGTGCATACGGCTATAATAAATTCGGACCGGAATATACAGATGCGATTGTAAAAGCAGATGTAAAGCAAATACGTGCAAACGGTTCAAAAGCAGCATATTTCGGAATAGGATTACGTGCGGCAAGACAGGGCGGCGGAGCATATTTCAGCAATATGGCAACATATTATGACGCACTGACTATAAATGAAGAAACCAATGTCTATGATGCATCGGGCAAGCTCGTACGTGACAGAATAGGTATCGTATCAACAAAGGGTGCGGACTATGCAAAGTTTACTTCGTTTGATGCAATGTCAGATGAGTTAGGTATTCTTGAGAGGGAATGTATTTTCACTGATTCGCAGGCTAAGGCAAATGAAAGAAACTTTTGCGGTAAATATTACAGAATGGAGGCTTCGCTCATAGGCAACAAGCTTACCAATACGGTAAAAACAACTGCAGGCGAGAATATTAAGAGCTTATCAGCTGAGGTTACTCCGGTAAGCGAAAGCGGAGCAGGATTTACACAGCTTCAGGCACACAGCGGAGTTTATCTGGTTGATAATTTAAAGATTATGTCACCGATAGAAATTTCTGAAATGTCTGTAACAACAGCATCACAGGTTGTAGCACTTGGTGAGAGTACAGAATTTACAATTACAAGTGGAGATACAGTAATAGAGAGTGACGTTGCAAGATATGAGTATGATAATACTGCATTGAATATTGATTTTGCAAATGGCACTGTTGCACCGCTTAAGACGGGTGCTCACACAGTTAAGGTTTACCTTGATGATATGAACAGTGACGCAAGCCTTGTATCAGAGTTCACAATTGAGGGTAAGGAAGTTACTGAAAAGCTTGAGGTATTAGTAGCAGAGCCGAACATTACATTAGGCGAGGGTGCAGAGGTAAAGGCATATTTTGGCGAAAATGATATTACTGACAGCGTTACCTTTGAAGGTGCAAGCTACAGTGACGGAAAGCTTTATCCCTCGGAGGCGGGCTTATGTATAGTAAATGCAAGCTATGACGGACAGAATGTTGTAATCCCGATTGCGGTGAATGATGAGACTGAGGTTTTAAGTGAAAAGGCTGACGAAGCAGTATTCACAGAGGATTTCGAGGGTGATGCCACAGAGCTTACGGAAGCATATTCAAACGGCAATGCAAATATCAGTGTAGTGAGCATATCAAATGATAATGACGGCACAACAAGCAACGCACTTCTTTTCAATAATATTCAGGCTTCATCATCGGTATTCGGTCCAACAGATTTAGTTGACTATATTCTTGAATATGACTTCTATTGTCCGACACCTAAGGGAAGCAGTGCATCATTCATTGGTACAACGCTTCGTGCAGGAAAGAATAATGCCGGATACAAGGTGGGATATGTGCCTGTTATGAAGTATAACAGCGAAACTCATATGGTTGATACAACGCTTGCCTCAGCTACAAATAACCGACAGATTACAGTGGCATACGGACCGAGTAATGATTTGAGTAAGTGGTACTATACAGGCTTTAGCGGTACAAGCTTACAGGGTAGTGCAATGCAGCAGTATTGGTACACACAGAGAAGTACAATAAGCGGCAATATGATTTCAACTGAGCTTATCAGAAGAAACAATGACACAAAAATGGCAAGCTATGAAACAGAAATAAGTGCAATGGATGAAGCCGGCATATCAGCGAGCGGTGGAACAGTATTAAGTATGTCGCAGAATGTGGTTTACATTGATAATATAAATATATATCCGATTAAATCATATACAGATATAGCATTAAACTGTGATGATAATGGCAGAATAGAGGTTTTAGGTGAAAGTGCTGACGGCACAACAGGAGCAGTATCAGGTAAAGTAAGTGCACAGGCATTCGGTGCAGCTACTGTAAATGATATGATGTATGCTGCAGGAACAGGAATAGGTTATGTAGCAGTTACATATGAGGATGCAGCAGGTATAAATAAGCATAAGGTTATTCAGACAGGTAATGCGGGCGAAACAGGGGCAATGCACGAGTTTGAGATTATCTCAGACGTAAAGATGTATGATGAAACAGGAAGCCCTCTTGCAGTGTTTGAGTCAAATAAGCCGGTGTATGTGAAGGCGGACTTAAAGAGAACAGCATTAAACGGCAACGGAGCAATGCTTGTTGTAGCAATACATGATTTTGAAACAGGACATATGGTATCTGTTCAGACAGTACGTGTTGATGCAGTGCAGAGAGTGGGCGAAAGCTTTGAGCTGTATACAAAGATGCATCTTCCGGAAAACGCAAGTGGAAACCTTTATGCGAAGGTTATGGTAATGTCAACCGGACAGGAGCCGGTAGGAGTACCGTTTGAGGTGTAAAATAAGCTTAGAGGAGGCAACTATGCGAGCAAAAACATCTAATGCAGTTAAAAGGAAAAGTGGATTAAAATATACTCTTTCGCTTTATTATAAGCAGAGATATTTATTTCTGGCACTTCTTCCGGCATTGATATATTACATAATATTCCATTACGGTCCGATGTACGGTCTGTTAATAGCATTCAAGGATTTTAAGTTTGCAGACGGTATAATGGGCAGTGAATGGGTAGGCTTTGAAAATTTCAAACTCTTCTTAGGCAGTCGTGACTTTGCGACTGTACTGGGAAATACACTTACGATAAGTCTTATGCAGCTTTTGATAGGCTTTCCGATGCCTATAATATTTGCGCTGTTGCTTAACGAGATAAGAATAAGCAGCTATAAGAGAGTTATTCAGACAGTAAGCTATATGCCGCACTTCCTTTCGTGGGTAGTTCTTGCAGGTATATTTATGGAGCTTCTTTCACCATCGAGAGGTGTTGTAAATGTAATATTGATGAAGCTTGGCTTTGAGCCTATACACTTTATGGCAGACAAGGGCTGGTTCAGATGGATTCTTGTTTTCACATCGGTATGGAAGGAAATGGGCTGGAACTCAATTATTTACCTTGCGGCACTTACAAGTATTGATGCAGGTCTGTATGAGGCGGCGTCGATTGACGGTGCATCAAGAATGAAGCAGATGTTCTATATAACAATTCCGTCGATTATGCCAATTGTGTCGATAATGCTTATTATGTCGATAGGTAAGCTGTTGAACGATAACTTTGACCAGATTATCAATATGTATAATTCATCGGTTTACAGTGTATCTGACGTAATATCAACCTATGTATACCGAATGGGACTTGTGGACTTTAAATATAGCTTTGCTACGTCGGTAGATATATTCAAAAATGTAATATCCTTCGGACTTGTGTTGCTGGCAAATACAGCGGCAAAGAAGTTCGGCGATTACGGAATCTGGTGATAAGGAGGAAATGTGTAAATGAATACAAGATTAAGCTTATCAGAAAAGATTTTTACCGCTGCAATATATGTATATATGCTTATTGTAGCAATTATAGCCCTTGTTCCGTTTTTGAACGTAATAACACTTTCGATTTCATCACCGGAAACAGCAAGCGAATTTGGTTTACACCTTTTCCCGAAGGAGCTGTATTTAGGAGCATTTCAGAAGGTTCTTAAATCCTCGGCGATATTTACAGGCTTTGCTAATTCGTTTCTTATAACGGTAGCAGGAACAATAATGACACTTGTTGTATCAGCACTTGCGGCATATCCCTTATCAAAGAGATACCTCGTGCACAGAGGATTCTGGACAGGAATAATAGTATTCACAATGTTCTTTGCAGGCGGAATGATTCCGAACTATATCCTTATCAGAAATCTTGGATTGATGGATACTCACGCAGCACTGGTGTTACCGGCACTTGTTAATACCTTCAATATGCTTATTATCCGAAATTTCTTTATGGGACTTCCCGAAGAAATTGAAGAGGCAGCAAGAATTGACGGTGCAGGAGATATGAGAATACTTTTCACAATCATTCTTCCGTTATCAAAATCAATTCTTGCAACAGTGGCATTATGGACAGCGGTTGCAAACTGGAACTCGTGGTTCCCGTGTCTGCTCTATATAAGAGATACTGACAAGTACGTTCTCCAGGTAATACTCAGAAGAATCATTCTTGACGGCTCATCCGAGTTTGTCAATATGGAAGTAAGCAATATGAGTGAGCCGACAACAGAAGCAATCAAGGCGGCAACCACTATTGTTACAATTTTACCGATTATATTGGTATATCCGTTCCTGCAGAAATATTTTGTTCAGGGCGTTATGGTTGGATCTTTAAAAGGATAAATATATAAAATCAGAGAAAGGAAAGAACTATGAAAAAGAAATTATTAAGACTGACGGCTGCTTTTATGGCAACGGTGATGTCATGCTCAATGCTTGCATCGTGCGGTGAAAAGAAGACGGCTGAGGGCGAGAAAATGACCATTGACTGGTTAATGTACTGTGATGGTCCGATGGACGAGAATTCACCTGTTGAGCAGTACATTGAAGAAATGTTTGATGTAGACCTCAATGTATGGTACATTGAAAGAAGTAAGTGGGATGAGCTTTTAAACATCAGAATTGCAACAGGAGAGGTTCCGGACGTGTTCGTTTCAACAAGCTCAAAGGCATTCCACAACTATGTAAATCAGAACGTACTTGCTGAAGTGAGCGAGGAAAAGATTCGTGAAAAGGCACCTGCAATTGCAGCAACAGTTGACGGATATGATCCTGAGTCGTGGAAATTCTCAAAGGTTGACGGTGTAAACTATGCAATTCCGTTATATAACTATAACAATCGTTTCCATATTGCATCAGTATGGCGTGATGACTGGTTAAAGAATGTAGGTATCAACAAGATTCCTGAAACTATTGAGGAATTTGAAGAGGCATTCTATAAATTCCGAAATGAAGACCCGGATGGCAATGGTATAAAGGATACATACGGTTTATCTGATAAAGGTATATTTAACAGTATATTCGGTGCATTCGGATTCCTTCCGAGAGATATGACCACAACAAATGCAATGTGGCGTGAAAAGGACGGCGAGCTTGTTTATTCGGGTATTCAGCCGGAAATGAAGGAAGCACTTGCTATGCTTGCAAAGTGGTATGCTGATGGCATCATTGACCCTGAATTCCTCACAGGCGAGAATACAGGCGGACACTGGTCAAACTCACAGGCATTCCTGAACGGAAGAATCGGCTACACTGCAAACGGTATGTATTACCACGTAATTGAGCCGCAGGGTCCGGAGGATAAGGGAAGTGCATTCTACCGTGACTTTAAGAGCATTGCAGGCGAGGATGCTACCTATGCTATCGGTAAACCGCCGAAGGGTAATGGCGATGTTTACGGAAACTTCGGAGGCGGAGCACTCCAGATGGGTGGTATTGTATTTGGTAAGCAGCTTGAAAAAGATGAAGCAAAGCTTGATAAGATTTTAGAGATTATCAATACAGTAAATACAACTCCGGAGCTGTACAATATTTCTGTTTACGGATTTGAAGGAGAGCACTGGGACAGATCAGAAAGCGGAGCGATTATTTCACGTGAGGGCTTCTCATCATCAGCAGAGCGTGCAAAGATCGGTGCAGCAAATATTTTCTCAATCGGCGGAATATATCCTATTGAATGGAGAACAGAGAATGTAGACGAGCTTACAAAGAAGAAGTATGAGTGGGCAGATAAGAATACCAATTATGCTAAGATTGAAAATGCTCTTATCGTAGACCTTGAAGAAATGACAAAGTATAGCTCGCTTCTGGATAAGCAGAGAGAAGAGGTATATGTAGAAATCATCACAGGTGAAAAGCCGCTTGATTATTTTGACCAGTTTGTTGAGGAATTCCTTGCAAACGGCGGTCAGGAAATGATTGATGCAGCGAATGAATGGTATAAGACATTCAGATGATAATTTACACAGCGGAGGATGTAAGCCTTAGGGCTTACATCCCTCGCAAATTATAAAAAGGAGATTTTACGCAATGATTAAACTGGATTATGATTTGACTTTATTAAAGGAAAATGCAATAAAGGTTTGTTCGGGGTATGTGGCGGATGAATTACCGGAAATACCTGACAATCTTGATTTTAATGAAGTGGGTTTCCGTGCATTGCCGCAGCTGATTAAAAAGACAACAGGTGCGGGCGTTATGGCACATAACGAAGCAGGCTACATTATGAGCAAGATGTGCGTAAATCCTGACAGAAATTATGATGAATATATTGACAGAATACTTACCGTGAAAAGGGCAGAGGAGGAAAGCGGAAAATCACGCTTTATTGCAGTAGACGACTTTTCAATAAGTGCAATGGTAAGACTCTATGCACTTTACAGAGGTAAGGTGAATATAAGTGAGGAAAAGTGGGAGCAGGTCAGAAAGGCTTTGCTTGAGGTGGAATATGCACCTTATTTTGAGCCGATGAGTGAGAATCACAAGCTGTGCTTTATGTCAAGCGAGCTTGTGGCAGCTCAGCTTTTCGGAGACGGCGTATTTTATGACGGTTTGGATGGAAACACAAGGCTTCCGATAATTAAAAATTCGCTTTATAAATTCCTTGAAAAACATTTAAAGCGAGGCTGGAGCGAATACGACTCAACTTCATATTACGAGATAAATTTTATGTCATTGATAAATCTTTATGACTTTGCCCAGGATGATAAATTAAGAAAACTGGCATCGGATTTGATGAACACAATGTCGGCAAGTCTGTTTATTCATTCGGCAAACGGTTATGCGGGCGGTCCTAAGGGCAGAGTGTATCCGAACGTTATGGAAAATCCTGAAATAGGAGTATATTCAATTATAAACCTTGCAGCACCTGCCGGAAAATTTGTGAATGACAGTACGCAGGTAACAGGTATGATGTATATGGCAACCTCGTCATTTATGTTTGATGAGGAGGTTGCGGCCATTGTTGAAGGTAAAACAGAAAGCAATTTTGAAGTTAAGGACAGTGTGGGTTTATACACAATTCCCGATGATTTATATATAAAGGGTAGGATTTATAAGTACTTCTACAAGGGCGATGGCTACTGTATGGGTTGTGTTGCCGGAAGAGATAATCCATATGAGAATGTGGCATATACATGGCTTTGCGGACATCAGGAGCAAGCGTGGTCGTTAACAATCGGTAAAAATCCGAAGGCGTCGATATATTCGTCGCATCCGGGAAATCCTGATATGTACGATTATGGTATGCACGGCGTATGGGCAGGCGATTGCAACTGCCTGTGTCAGAAATTTGTGCAGGATAAAAATCTGCTTTTATGCTATTGGGATATAAAGGATAAAAATCAGCTTCAATATATCCATATATATTTCCCGGAGGCTGAGTTTGAAAAAGTAGAATACGGTAAAAACACAATTGTAGCAGCAATCGGAGATGTGGCACTCAGAATATGCATAAACGGAAGCTATTCAAAAAATACAGAGGGTGCATATGCAAACCGTGAAATAATAGTCGATTCATCACGTGGCTGCTTTGCCGTTGAGGTATTTAGCGGTGAAAATTCGTATGAAGCGGCATTAATAATCAATGATTTACCACAGCTTAGCGAAAACGGAGCAAAATACCGAAATCTTGAAATTAAAGATGATAATACTTATATAAACGGCAAGCCGTTTGATAAGTCAGAATATAAATTATACAATTCGCCATATCTTGAAAGCGAATATG
This sequence comes from Clostridia bacterium, assembly GCA_045540855.1. GTDB lineage: Bacteria > Bacillota > Clostridia > UBA1381 > UBA1381 > UMGS1958. The sequence continues at coordinate 42,395 of JAZQHZ010000293.1, read as the reverse complement.
ACAGCGGAAAAATTACGCTTACATACAACGGAAGCAAAAAGGTTTACGGAATTTAACAGAGGGGTGGACTATGAAAAGAATAATATCGTTATTTATAACTATGTCAATGCTTGCGGCGTGTATACCGCACGTAATGGCAGACGAAATGGATGATGATGTGTTTGTCGAGAGAGATACAGCAACGGCTGTGAATGATGGAGATTTCTCAAATTACCTGATTTTAGAGGGTGATGAGTTATTTTTTGAAGACTTTGAAGGTGAGAAAATTAATGAAGCTTATTTACCTTCAAACGAATTCAGCATCAGAAAAGATTCAAAAGGCTCAAATGCATTATATATAAATGCAATAAACAAGAATATTGCAACAAAGAATTTCGGACCTGAATTGAAGAATTTCCTTGTTGAGGCTGATGTTATGCTTTCAGGATGTAGTGCAGGCTCTAACGGCGGACTTTTTATCAGTGGAAGAAAAACTTCGAACTCATCTCCGGCATATAATATGCTCTATACAGAGATAAATAACTATAACTGGGAAACAAAGACGTATAACAGTAAAACCGCTACACGTGACAAGCTTTTAATTGCACGTTCAAGAGGTAGCTTCAACATCGGAAGCAGCTGGTTCTGGACTGCAATGGGCGATACAACCGGCGCACTTGATGTGTCATCAAGATCATTTTCGGATTATGTACATATGAAGATGTATATGTCTGACACATTTATAAGAGTTGAGATGTATACCTCTGAGGGTGAATTGCTGTCACGTGTGGAGCAGTCAACCGATATGGTTGACACAATTGCGGGCGGCGGATCGCCTATGGCACGAATCGAAAAAGGAAATGTTCAGCTTGGAGCACACGGAACTACTGTATGGTACGATAATATTTCAGTACGTGAGATAAGTGTTTTAAATAAAGCTGAAATCAAGACCTCGGCAAAGGTAATGCTTGTGGGCGATACCTATGATATCTATGCTCAGACGGAGCGTGGCGAAGTGATTCCGTTTAATATGCTCAGCTGGGAATATGATGCTGAAAAGCTTGATATTTCCGAGGGTAAGGTAGTTGCAAAGGAAGCAGGCAAATTTGAAGTGAAGGCCACTTACGGAGGAGAGACAGCTTCATATACAATAAATGCTCAAAAGGAATATGCTTTTTCAGATTATGAAATTGTAGTTGACAGACCGAATGTTTTCCTGGGTGAAAAGATTGAATTTTACTTAAAGGGAATGTATGAGGGTGACGAATACAGGGTTATCCGAAACATTGATACCAAAACAGATGCCGGAAGCTATGACGGAATGGCAGTTGTGACAAACGTGCCGGGAAACCACAATCTTACTGTAACATATAACGGAATCACAAAGAGTGTGCCGGTCTATGTAAGTCCGTATTCAGCGGCACAGATAATGCTTGAAAATGCAAGCATACCGGTTGAAGCAAGTACGGCATTTTCCGTGTGGGCTACCTTGAATGGCAATACAGAGCGTGTAATGCCGGACAGATATATTCTTTCTCTTCAGGACGGACTTGTTTCTTCAGGAGAAGTCGTAACGGCAGAAAAAACGGGCGAGAGAAAGCTCTTTGCTGAATTTGACAGTGTAAAAATAGAAACAACATTAAATGTTGAGCAAAGACTTTCGGGAACTGTTATAAACGAAAACTTCGAGGATAATTGGTACAGTGAATTTTTCACGGTTCCTGCAGAAGATATTGTTACAGATGTTGACGGAAATAAGGTCTATAAGCTCAGAGACGAGTTTTCACCGTTCTATGGTGATTTATCGTGGAGAAATTATAAAATCAAGGGCAGAGTAAAAATCTTAAACGATAGAATAGAGGACAACAGATATAACACAAGCTTTTCTGTTTATTACCGTCAGCAGATTCCGTCAGATCCGGAAATGACGGGTGGTCAATATGGATTGCCCGCAGTGTATTGTCTGGATAAGGAAAATAAGTACCTCAGAATCGGTACACAAAGCGGTGAAGAGTTAAATACAGAGAAAAATGTATGGTACGATTTTGAGCTTGAAACGAATGGCGATGAGCAGATTTTCAGACTCGGTGAGAGTGAAATATGCTTTGTCGTATCGGTGAAGGAAAGCGGCGGCTTTGTATTTAATGCAGAAAATACAGAAATTTATCTTGATGATATTGTAGTTGAGAGAATGGATGACAATACACCTGGTGAAATCGTGGCAATAGAAGCTGTGAACAGCGGTGTTACAACAGACATTTTCTCAAATCGCCAGATAACCTCACTTATAGGTGTAAAGGCACTTGATTCGCAGGGCAGATATACCTATGTGACGCAAAAGGCACAGTATGAGGTGCTTTCGGGTAATGCGGAAATCGTAAGTGAAAGCTTCTCATTAAGAATTGATGAAAACACTACGGAAAATGTAAAGCTTGGAATTAAATATAACGGTAAATACTGTGAAGCAGAAATTGTTCCGATAAAGAAATATGAAAACAGAGCTCAGTATTTAAAAGCTACTCAGGATATACGTAATAAGAATTTCTGCTATAAAATATTGAGAAATGCATCAACTCTTGGCGTGCTTAATGTTTCGCAGTTAGCCTATGCAACATATGTAACTTCACTTCTGGCACTTCAGCCCAAAAGACGCTCATATGATACTGAGCTTAACTGGCTGGTTGCACTTGGTAAGCAGGAAAGCTCAACAGCAGGAGTATCAAGTAATGTGGACTTTATAGTTAATATTCTTTTGGTAGTGAGAAATGAGCTTAAGGACTTCCTTAATGCAAGCGATGAAGCGTGGGAAAATGTTGACGAGCTGCTCCTGGGTGAATATTATGGCTCGGACAAAACAATGATAAGTGAAAACCACCGTATTGTGAATTTAACGGATGCATATCTCATAGGTGAAATGTTCCCGGATAAAATAATGTATGGTGGTAAAACAGGACGTGAAACGGCTGAGGAATATAAGCAATATATTATTAACTGGATGAATTTCCGTTATAAATACGGTATGACCGAGTATGACTCTACATATATCGGCATTGATTTGATTGCACTTGAAACTGTATGCAATTATACAAAGGACGAAAGTATGAGAAGACTTTGTACGGATTTTCTTAACTGGTTGTATACAGACTCATCAATTGATGCAATGGGTGACCGTCTGACGGGTGCTCACGGAAGAACATACTTCAATACGGATGTACTTGCAAAGCTGTTCCACCTTGCACAGAGATTTGAAACCGAGGATACAAAGTGGACAGAGAATGTAGGCTCATACGGCGTACAGCCGGCAGTTTATTCATTCCTTACGGCAGAGCTTGACGATGTAGTATACGAAATTGCAAATGCTGATAAGACCGGACTTGTAAACAAGGAAAGAAGAAAGACACATCATTTGCCGGATGACGAGGATATGGATGAGCTTTGCAAATATACATATTTCGGTGACGGCTATGCGTTGGGTTGTATTGTAAATTATAATAACCCGTTCCATGATGTAACATATAAGGGCGATAAGTTCTATAATTCAAAGGGAATATGGGTGGCAGGCGGACACCAGGAAATCTCGATGACTGCTACAATTGAGGGTAACGATAAGAGGTTTATTACCTTTGGACAGCCGGGCCCGTTAGGACCGTCAGATACCAAGTCAAAGCATCACTATTTCAGTGGCTTCTATAATTATCCGGCATTTGACTATATGCAGCACGAAAATACGATAATCGGACTTTATCATATAGATGATATTGCTCAGCTTCCGTATTCTCACGGATACATACCAAAGTCACAGTTTGAGCGTGTGGATGAAGAGGATGGCTGGATATTCCTGCTTTCGGGCGAAATATATACGGCAATAAAGCCGTTAAATGCTTCATCGCATAACACATTAGCATATCGCTGGGGCGATGCGGTTAAGCATACGGGCTCCAACATCCTTTTATCGGAGAATGAAATATGTATGGATGGAACTCATACGGGATTTGTTATGCAGATAGCATCAAAGGGCGAAACCAATATGAGCTTTGATGAGTTCAAGTCGACGATGAAGCAGACAAAGATTGAGTATTCGGCAGATAAGAACGGAACACTTACCTATACTACATATAAGGGTGATGTGCTAAGCTCGGTATACGATACTCATGAGGACAGCTTGAATGGAGTAAAAGAGGATTATTCAACGTGGAAGCTTTTTGATTCAAAATACACTCAGTCAGAATACGGCAGTGGTTATACTACAATAACGTCAGGTAACAATACCCTTACGGTAATGCCTGCCCGAATTGTGGGTGACAAAGAGTCTATCTATAAGCTCAACAGTGAAATAGAAGGCTTATCCAATACACTAAAAAAGGGTATATATACGGATAAGAGCCTTATGTTTGACAAATTGGCTGTTGATAAAATTGCAGAAAATATTATATATATGCCTAATGAATATGTAGCGGATATTTTATGGAATAAGCTTATTGAAGAGGTTGACAATATTTTGAATAAAAATAATATTGATACAACTGCAACAAAAGAAAGATTACAAAAATATCTTGGCATAGATTTCCACGATGAATACGTAAAAAAGCTATTGGATACTATGGAGGAATAATATGTACTTGAAAAAATTGGCGATATGTGCGATGATGATTATATCAATGCTTTTAAGTATCCCTGCACAGGGTGCCTATATAGATATTGATAACGAAAATGTCGCAAATAAGCTTGATATTCTTGAACAGCTTGATATAGTAAGCGGATATGAGGACGCAACCTTCCGTCCGGATAGTACGGTTACAAGAGGTGAGTTTGCAATAAGTGCAGCCAAGCTCCTTGCTCTTGAACCGTCAACAACTAACGGATATTTTTCCGATATAGACAGTGAGGCGGAGTATTTCGGATATGTAAATGCACTTGCAGACATAGGTGCAATAAACGGAACCGGAAGCTCAGCATTTAATCCTGACAGGGAAATTACTTATACAGAGGCGGTTAAAATATTGCTTTCAGCTATGGGATATGCTGATTACTGTAATTTTGAAGGCGGATATCCCGACGGATATATAAAAACAGCTTCGAGACTTGACCTTGGTTACGCTTCGCAGCTTCCGCTTACAAGAGCACAGCTCGTGACGTTACTTTATCAGGCAATGGAAATTCCTGTAATGAAGCTTACTCAGGTTGAAGGCGGTGATGCAATTTATACCGCAACCGATATCCGGGCAATGGAGGAGTATCTGGATTTGGTGAGATTTGAAGGTATTCTTACCTATGACGGAAATACCTCAATAGATGGCTCGGAGACGGGGATTTTGCCGTATATAATTGTCGACGGTGAAAGAATTGAGCTTGGTGGTCAGGAATGTACAGAATATCTTGGCTATGAAGTAACGGTATTTGCCTTAAAGGACAAAAATGCGGATACATACACGTTAAAGGCAATAGCACCGGTGCCGGGTGAAAACAGCTCAGTTACTATTGATGCAAAGGATATAACTTCAGTATCGGGTGGAGAAATTATAAAAGCAGTTGAAGGCAGAGACAATGAAAAATACAGATTGGAATCAGCTGCGGTTATATATAACGGATGCTACCGTCAAAGCTATGATGATGAGCTTTTAAAGCCGGAAGAGGGCTTTATTAAGCTTGTGGATAACGATGATGACGGTAAATATGAGGTTGTAATGGTATATCAGACAACCGATGACGTGACAGAGGGCGTCAATATCTCAAACGAAAGTCTGTATTTCAAAAATTACGGGCTTATGGAGTTGCGTGAAAAGGATATATTTATCTACATTGACGGAAAAAGAAAAGAGCTTTCAGATATGAGCACCGGCTATGCTGTAAGTATAGCAATAGGTGAGGATGAACGTATTACAATATGGGCATCAACCGCAAAGGTAAGTGATATTTTAAAGAGCTATGACGAAGAGAGCATAACCGTAGGCGATAAAACATACCCGATTTCAAAGCAGTTTGATTTTGAAAAAGCAGCATTGCGTGTAGGAAATAACTATACAGCATATATAAGCTATTTCGGGAAAGTAGTTGATGTTGAATATTCATCAAAGAACGAAAGCTACGGATGGCTTATGGGACTTAGCTATGATAATCCGGATGTTCTTTCTCAGGATATGAAGTTTAAAATGCTCTTGGATGACGGAACAATTGAGCGTATGCCTGTGGCAGAAAATCTGATAGTCAATGATAAGAAGATAAAATTTGACAAGAAAAATCTTATAGAAAAAGGACTTATGGATGCTTTAGGCAAAGGCATACAGCAGCTGTTGAAGTTCACAACGGATGAAGAGGGTACAATTTTAAAGCTTTATACTGCACAGGATATGACAGAATATGGAATATGCGACGATGCCTTTTCGCTTGATAAGAGTGTAAGAAATACAGATACGAGAATGTATCGTTATAACATTGGTATAAACTATCATATCGGTGCAACGACCAAGATATTCTATCTTCCGCTCGAAAATGAGATAAACAAAGCAGATGCTTCTGATTATGCGGCAGGTACCTTAAGTGCATTCAGCACTGATATCAATTACAGTAATTTTGATATTTATGATACACGTCCCGACAGAACTGCAGGAGTGCTTGTTATAAGACGTACAATTGAGCAGCCGGGAATAAATGCAAGGCTGACTGATGCTTTAATGAAGCGTACAGTGGGAGTAATAACAAAGAGTGTGGTTGTAAATGACGGAGACGAGGATGCAGTTGAGGTTACTATGCTTACAGCAGGTAAGGAGTTGACATTCAAGACTCAGAGTGCAGATTTGCATAATTCAACTCAGGATTCATGGGCGTATTCACAAACACTGGCATCAGAGCTCAAGAAGGGCGATGTTATTCTTTACAGTGTAAATGAGAAAAATCAGATACGTGATTTTACGATATTATTAAGAGGCGATGAGATTACGGGTAGATTCTACGAGCGTATTCCGTCAAATATTATGATAGACGAGTATAATGATGTGGCACTTACTCCATTGCATACGGTATTTGGAGAGGTCAGCGACATAAATTCAACAACATACTCCATTAATGTTTCAAAAGCATACGGAGATGCACCTGCAGCGAAGGAAATGCGTCATCTGATGGCTACGGCATCGGCTCAGGTTTATATTATGGATTATAACGAAGGTGAATTCCGTGTAGGAGAGCTTAGCGATATAATCAAGGGAGATATTGTATTTATGCGTGCATATAGCTATGTACCGCAGCAGATTGTGATTTACAGAGGAGAACCCAGATAAATCATGCCATACAAAAATTGTGCCGCACAAGCGGCGGAATGGAGAAATAGTATGAAATTAAATAAACTCTTAAGCGGTGTACTGTGCGTTATGATGGTATCACAAAATATTGCAGTACTAAATGTATCAGCTGAAGAGACGGTTATCATTCCGGGAAACAGGATATATTATGAGAGCTTTGATGAAAGCGTGGATTTCTGTGAAAATGCAGAGTACACAATATCAAGTGACTCAGATAAGGGAGTTCTTGCATTTGACCGTGTAGGAAAAATAGATAATATGCTTTCGCTTGCAGGCAGTGAAGCCGGTGATGTGATAACCAAATATTCAATGAAGCTGAACAAGGCGTCAGGTGCAACGAATAACTCTGTATTTATGACACTGCGTGCTCAGGAGGCAGGTGGCTCAGGAGTAAAATTTGCATATCATGATATTACAAAATACAGCACAGAAAACGGAGATTTCAGTGGAGCAAGAAGTCGTGACAGAATATCAATAGCATATTCAGACGGAAGTGACGATATGACTCAGTGGAACATTCTGTCAATGAGCGACACTATGGGGATTGAGGACACATCAAGCAGAAGCTTTGCTGATTATTATACCTTTACCACAGCGGTAGTGGGTGATAATGCATATTATAGCGTAACTTCTCAGGATGGCGAAACGGTGAGTTCGATAGAGGCTGATATCAGTGAATATGATGTAGCACAAAAGGGTAAGTTTTATCTTGGTGCACAGAATTGTTCGGCATACATAGATGAAATAGAGATGTATGAGGCTATTGAGATAAGCGAGATTTCAATAGAGGCTGAAAATATGGAGCTTACTCAAGGCGAAACCACAGCATTCAATATAAGAGTGCGTGACACAGAGGGTGCGTGGCATTCATTGGATAAATCCTGTAATTCAAGCTTTGCATTTGAGTATGACAGTGAAAAATTGATGGTTGATGCTGAAAATGCTACAATTACAGCAATTACTGCCGATGGACTTTCGCTCGATATTACAGCAAAGGATTTTTATACCGGAAAAACACTTACAAGCAGCTTTGCTTTTGAAGCTATGACAGATGAAAAGGCAGTTGCACTGGCGAAGGATGCACTTGCACTTCCTTTTGATACGGTTGACGGAGATTTCACTTTGCCTGTAAGTGGCATATATAATACAGAAATTATCTGGACATCGTCTTCGTCTAAAGTAAGAATCAACGGTGAAAATGCAAAGGTGATTGCATCGCAAGAGGATACAGTCATAGAACTCAAGGCTCAGATAACAAGAGGAGAAAGCAGTGAGTATAAGAGCTTTGAGGTATTGCTTAAGGGCATAGAACTTCCTGAAAGAGATGTTATATTAAAGGGTGAGCTGGTTTATTCAGAAGACTTCGATAATGAGTCTGACATTGATTCTGACATTGCAGGAGCAATTGATAATGAAACAATAAAGTATGAGGACGGGGCTTTGCATATAGACGCAAAGGGAAAGGTATTCACCGGCCCGTCATTCGGACCGGAACTCTCCGGAGCAATTGCTGAATTTGATGCAAAACAGCTTGGATGTAGTGCAAACAGTAATGCTCAGTTTTCGATGGGGCTTATGACTAAGGGCACAAGCTCATACAGATTTGCTTATTCAGATGTAAGTGCATATAATACTGAGGATAATACACTTACAGGAGCAACAAGCCGTGACAGAATATTCTTAGGAAGAACCGCATCATCAAGCAATATGGGACAGTGGACACTCTACGGTGCGGGTAAGTCACCAATAGGAATACTGAACAGAAGCAACAGAAGCTTTGATAAGTATTATACTTTTTCGGCGGTTGCAGCAGCTAATACTTTACTGTTATCAGTAATGGATGATGAGACTCTTCTGGACACTGTAAGCTATTATAATCCGTCAATGAAGCTTGATAAGGGTACAGTAAGCTTCAATACGCAAAGCACAGAGCTTATGCTTGATAACATAAGGGTATATGAAGCGATTGGAGTAAGAAGCCTTGAATTTGCAATGGATGAAGCGGCATTAAAGCCGGGAGAAAGTGCGGAATTTAAGCTTTTACTTACGGACGGAAGTGTTCTTGACAAAAAGTACTACGATGCCATAGAATTTGAATGTGACGGAGCGGTTACAATAGATACGGATAAATCCGAGATAAGTGCAGATGCTGAGGGTGAATATATAATCAAGCTGACACTCAGAGATTACGCAGATGAAAGGGTTTCACTAACAAATTCAGCTATTTTACTTGTGAGTGATGTGGCAGATGAAATAGAAAAAATTGCGGCAGAGCTTGATATAACCGAATATGTAGAAAACACAGACGGAATTGTAAGTGATTTTGAGCTTCCTGATTCAATAGGCGATGCAAAGCTGACATGGGCATCGGATAACAGTGCTATTATAATTAACGGAACTGATGCAGAGGTAAGTAGAGGCGATAAGAATATTAAAGTTATTTTAACTGCATCAATTACTCTTGATTCAATAACAGTTTTAAAGCAGTTTGAGGTAGTAGTTGAAAAGACTTATCCGGCAACAGAGGCAATAGCACTTGATTATAAGCTTGTAGATATTCCGAAAAGAACAAAGGAGGATATAGATCTTCCTGAACAAGGCAGATACGGAACAGAGATTTCGTGGAAGTCAAGTAATACTTCTGCGATATCGGATGACGGTGAAGTAAGGCGCGCAAAGGAAAACAAAACAGTAAAGCTTACGGCGACCTTTACCAACGGAGAAGAAAGCGAAAAGTATTACTATAATGTTGTTGTTATAGGAACAGGCGGCTCCTCCGGCGGTTCAGGCGGCGGTGGCGGTGGCGGCTCCTTTGGAGGCTCAGCTCTGTCAGGAATTACGATAGAAAAGCCGATTGTAAATGTCCCGGAACAGAAGGCATTTGCATTTGCTGATGTAAGTGCTGATTTCTGGGCAGCACATAATATCTATGAAATGGTCAATATGGGAGTTGTATCGAAGGATACATATTTCAGACCGAATGATCCGATTACACGTGAAGAATTTGTAAAGCTGGTTGTTGAGAGCTTTAAATTATATAATCCGGCTGCAACAGCGGAATTTGACGATGTAAGCCCTGATGCGTGGTATTCCCCGTATGTGGCAAGTGCAGTTGAAGCGGGAATTATTCAGGGTGTAAGTGAAACAAGCTTTGGCAGCGGAAATATGATAACACGTCAGGATATAGCAACTATCATTGCAAGAATGCTTGAAAAGCAGGGCGTGGATATGAGTGTATCGGGCAATGAATTTGCAGATACATCAGAGATTTCGGATTATGCAAAGGATGCTGTTATGTCATTGAATTCAATGGGTATTGTAACAGGAATGGGAGATAACCGTTTTGAGCCAATGTCGAATGCAACACGTGCACAGGCAGTGGTGATGATATTAAGAGCGATTGGATAATCAAGTATAGTTTAAAGCAAATAAACATAAGGAAAATTATTTTTAATAATGAGAAAACGTGACGAATTTTTTGGACGGCTTTTGTTTATATCAGCAGTGTTGGTGATAGCACTTGTCACAGTTGTGGCAGGTGCTGTCTACACCTATTCATCAAGCAAGATAAAAAGCTCAATGTCCGAGGTGAGCATTAAGCTGCTTAATCAGGTAGAGGTTTTCACAGATACCTATATTTTCAGAAAAGCAGAAGTTTTTGCGGCACAGAATTTTATATCAGTAAAGCCGGGAAGTGAAACAGACAGGCTTTATGGTACAGAGCCGTTAGGTACAAGATTTATGTATGATTATTACACTAATTTATCTGCTATGGTTGATGCAGAGGATTTTGTGGAAAACGTACATATTTATTTGCCGCACCGGAATATGATAATGTCATCGGAAGGAATCAGCTACCTGGATGATGAAAGTAAATATACCCGTTCGACTGCGGAGAAAAAACAGATTTTCGAACAGGGAATGTCGGGCAGAAAGTGGATTAACACCTACCGCAACAGTAACGGAATAAATGTTATGACATTTATTCTGAGATATTCGCCGTATGCGGATGTTATTCCGAAGGCTATGATTGCGGTTGATATCAATGAAGAAAGTCTTCAGTCGGCATTCAAGAATATTGAAAATGATGACGAGGCAAGAATTGAAATTATAGATGAGATGGGAAATATTATTTCCACATCAAACAAAGCCTTACTTTATGAAGATATTTCTGATGAAAAGTACATAAAGAAAATAATAGAAAGTGACGATGAAACCGGGTATTTTGTAAGTAAAATAGACGGAGAGAAAAAGCTGGTAAGCTATTTCAAATCGGAATATAACAACTGGAACTATATAAGCACAAGAAATATAGATGTTGTTTATATGAACACCCGAGTTATTTTGATTTTCACGCTTATTATTTATCTTCTGGCGGTGCTTATCGGAATTTTAGGCGTATATTTTGTATCGAAGAGCTACTATATGCCGATACATAATCTTGCTAATTTTGTCGGAGTACTTACGGGCAAGGGCAGAGTAGGTGATGCCTACTCGTTCTTAAGTGATGCCATTTATCAGCTTGGTGATGATATTAAGCAGTATAAAAAGCTGGCATCGGATGTTTTACCGATAGCAAGAAGTAACTTTGCATATGAAATAATACATAATAAAAACATCAGCGATGAATATCTTAAAAAGCATTATGAAATTATCGGAATGACAGGAGAGTACAGGGCATTTGCTGTTATCAGCTGTAAATTCATTGAAACGGAAGTGGATAATGATGCATATTTCAAATACAGCTTTATTGAATACCTGAATTCACTGAATAATGATAACACAACTGTACTATGTCTTAATGAGGCACAATCGCTGATAGTTGTAATATGTTCAAAAAATGAAAGAACACTTGGAATACAGACATTTTTAAATGATACGAAAAAATTGCTTTCGCAACAGGATATGAATCTTCATCTTTATGTCGGCAATGTAGCCTATGACATAAATGATGTATCAAGAATATACGAGCGTCTGCACGAAATGCAAAAATACAGTTTCATTTACAGCGGATTCAAGGTGTTTTATCTTAAGGAGCTTGAAATGAGTGAAAAGAATGTTTCGACGTTGGATTGTGAAACGTTATTTAAGGAACTTGAAAAGAGTATAGATAACAGAGATGAAAATGAAACTCTTTTATGTATTTCTCAGATAGTGAATACTTTGAAAAACGGAAGCTTTTCATATGATTATGTGCAGCAGTTTCTTATGCGGCTTCTCAATTTTGTATCCAATTATATGAAAGAGAGAAATATTGAAACAGACGACATTGTTAAGGAAAAGGAATCGCTGTATGACATATATAAGACAGCAGACACGCTTGACCAGATAATGGGATTTATACAGAATGTATGCCTTAATATAATCTATAAAAACAATGATGAGGAAAAGGAATATGAAATTTCGACACGAATTAAAGAATTTATAAATTCCTTACCTGATGAAGAAATGAAAAATGTCACTCTGATGTATGTTGCAGATAATCTGATGCTTTCTCAGGCGTATATCAGCCGTATGTTCAAGAATGAAACAGGAGAAAGATTTATAGACTATCTCACAAACAATAAGCTTGAACGTTGTGCAGAGATTTTAAAGGATAAGAGTGTAAAAATCAAGGATGTATGCGATATGATGGGTTACAGCAATTCAAACTATTTCATACGTAAATTCCGTGAGAAGTACGGAATAACACCTAAGCAATATCAGTTCAGAACATAAGAAGGGGCTTTTATGAAGGACAACATGTTATCAAGGACAAATAATGTCAGAGAAACGGCAAAAATAATAGCAGACAGAATGTTAGAGCTGCGTCCGAAGGGCAAGGTAGAATATTTTGCAAGAAGAAATCCGGTTTATGTACGTGATAACTCGCCATTGGGTGCAAGAGAGGTTGATCTGTATAAGCTTTTTCCGGATGCAAAAGCAGGGGATTTTGCATATGTGTCAGTGCTTGTAGAATCAGAAACGGAATTTGAGGCAGTGCTGAAGTGCAGCGGTGCAAGCAGGGTATTTATAGACGGAGTCGAATGTGAATTATCAGACGGTACTGTAAGCTATTTGCAAAAAGCAGGCAGAGTGACAGTGGAGCTTGAATGTATAGCAGGCGATGAATTTAAGGTGAGCTTTACTCCGTCAATCAAGTATTATCCGGGAATGCTTGCAAAGGATTATTTATGTCATATCAGTATGCTTTGCCCGAAAAAAGAATATGACGGTGAAGAGGGCGTAGCCGTAAGTGATTTGAACGGAAAACGTGGTGAATGGAAATATCCTGAACCGCCTGCAAAGAATGACAGCATTGATTTCACAGCTATATATCCCAAAGAAAACGGTATATATGCCTATGCACTGATGTATGCGGAAAATACTTGCAATGCAGAATTTGATTTTAAGTGCAAAGCAAAAATTATCGTTAATTCAAAGGAAGAATATTTTGCAGATAAAGAGAAAATCACGTTTGAATTGTCGAAGGATGATTTTGTGCTGGTAAAATGTGAAAAGGGCGATGAATGGAGCTTTGAATATAAGGGTGAATTTTATCTGCCGTTTATCAGCAAAACACGTGAGTACGGCATAAATCTGGCAACTGCCGGCACGTTTGGTGTTGAAGAGGACATCAACATAAAATACGGTCCTGAATTGTATTTTGATTTAAAAACACCATATATAAATGCGGACGGCAAAAAATGCTTTTTAAAGCTGTCAGACTGTGATGATTATGTAGTTGCGGATATGCGTACATATTTCTATGCACAGTGGTTTTATGCATTGATGGTCGGTGAATACGGCTTGCTGGATGCTTCAAGAATAACAGGTGACGATAGATATAAAGAGTATTTTATTAAGAGTATGTCAGACCTGGCTGATTTTTACGAGCTGCAAAAATGGCAGATGGAGACATTTGGTGAATCAGCATTTTTACAGCGCGGAATGATGCCGGAGGATTGGGATGCAATTGGTACAATTGGTATGAACTTGTGTGAGCTGTATAAGCTTGTACAAAGTGAAAATGCAAAAGAAATAACAGAATTTCTTGAAAAAAGAATAGATGTTATTCCGAGGTTTGATGACACAACCTTCCATCGTGGTGATACAATGTGGTCAGATGATACGTATATGAGCTGTATGTTTATGCTCAGATACGCCCTGATGAAAAATGACAGAAGATGGTCAGAGGAATGTGTGCGGCAGCTGCTGGGATTTAAGAAAAAGCTGTTTATGGAGGATGAAGGAATATTCTCGCACATATACTTTGTAAACGAAAAAACACCAAACCGTATTCCGTGGGGCAGAGGAAACGGATGGGTATTTATAACAATGTCAGAGGTACTGGAAACAGTTCCAAAGGATATAGAAGGATATAAGGAGCTGGAGGAAACCTTTAAGGTGTTTGCTCAGAACATAATACGTCTCCAGGGCAAGAACGGAATGTGGCATCAGGTTCTGAATAATCATAAGTCATATGAGGAAACCTCGTGTACCGGTATGTATATTATAGGCTTATGCAGAGCTATAAGGCTGGGATTGCTTAACGATAGCGTAAAAGAAAATATCCAAAAAGCCTATGAAGGTCTTATGACATATAAGATTGATGACAAAGGAAATATATTTGATGTATGTCGTGGCTCAAGCTGTTCTATGGAGGAAAAATATTACATAAATCTTGGAACGGTTGATAATGATGACCACGGTACGGGAATCATTCTTTCAGCCCTGTATCAAATCAGCAAAACATTATAATTTTGCCGCAAGGTCTCTGTTGCAAACGATATTAATTCATGAAAACTATCTCTCCCTGAATATCGGATTTTGTGCTTTGCAGCAGAGACTTTGAATATATAAATATAAGGAAACTAACTATGTACTATTATAGTGACGAATGCTTTTTCCAGCATAAGGATATATCTGTTTCGAAATATGTATATAATAACAGAAGCTATGAGCATATGCATAACTTTTTTGAGATAGCATACGTATCAAATGGTGAAGGGTATCATTTTATAAATGGTAAACGATACAGAATTACTGCCGGTGACTATATGATTATAGACACTACTGCGTCGCATTATTATGATGGCGACGTTGAAATTCTGAATCTGATATTTAAACCGAAATTTCTGGACAGAGGATACAGAGAGATAAAAACAGTCAAAGAGCTTTATAAAAAAATAGGTTTTAATGACGATTATGCTTTGATTCCTGCAGATCCGTTGCATTATATATATCACAATGATGATGTCCGGGAAAAAATATTACAAGTAAAAGATGAAATTGAAAACAAAAAAATCGGGTATGAAGATTATGCACGGTTGCTGGTGATGCAGATTATAATACAGGCGATGCGCAGCATATGCAGTGTAAAATCAAGTAATACTGATAAATCTCCTGTAAAGTATATTGAAAAATATGTATATGAGCATTATGACGAGAATATAAGCCTTTCTGCGCTGAGTGCTGAACTGGGATATTCTTTGCCATATATAAGCAGGCGGTTTAAACAGCTTACATCGCTTACGTTTTCTGAGTACCTGCAAAGTACAAGAATGCAGATTGCGTGTGATTTGCTGACTAATTATCCGGAAATGTCATTGGAGGACATAGCCTCGAAGGTAAGCTACAGTGATATTAAATATTTCACCTCGATTTTCAAGAAATATATTGGTGTAACACCATCGCTATTTAAAAAATTAAACAATAAAAAATAATATGCACCTCGAGAATTTCAAGGTGCATATTTATGAAAGGGTTAGTTGGGTACCCAATTTACATCCCACTGCAGATTTTCAATGCCATGTCTGCTGCACTTGGTGCATCTGAGGTATAATAATCCGCATCTATGCTATCACAAAACTCCTGTGTAACCGGTGCACCGCCTATCATAATTTTAATATTATCACGTATTCCGGCAGTTACTGCTTTTTCAACAACCAATTTCATCTCATCCATTGTAGTTGTGAGAAGTGCAGAGCAGCAAATAATATCAGCGTTCAGCTCCATTGCTTTTTCGACAAAGGTTTCGGATGCCACATCAACACCAAGATCAAAAACTTCCAGTCCGTTAGCCTCCAGCATTATTTTAACCAGATTCTTTCCGATATCGTGTAAATCTCCTTTTACGGTTCCTATAACTATTTTTCCTTTATTATTCGTTTCAGCCATAACCATATATGGCTTTAAAATTTCTATACCTGTGTTCATTGCACGGGCAGCGACCAGTACTTCCGGCACAAAAACCTGATTGTTCTTGAATTTTTCGCCTACAATAGCCATTCCTGCCATAAGCCCGCTTTCAAGAATTTCATTCGGTGAAACTCCATTTTCAAGAGCTTCGTTCACCGCTTCCTTTACCTTAGAGCTTCTTCCTTGCTGTAACAATGTGCTGATTTCTTCTAAAATACTCATTTCTTAAGTCTCCTTTATTAAATGTTTTTATTAATACCGTGTTTTTCTCTGTATTTGCCCGGAGACATACCCGTAAAACCACGGAAAATTTTCGTATAATAGCTCTGTTCCTCAAATCCGACAAGAGTTGCAACATCAGTTAAAGAAAGCGAACAGTCAAGCAATAAAATTTTACTTTTCTCTATTCTTGTTTTATTAATGTACTTTGAAAGCGTCACATTCATTTCTTCTTTAAAAATCCTGCTTATATATGTCTTACTGAAGTATACATGCTCTGCAATATCTTCAAGAGTTATCCTTTTCATATAATTACTTTTAATATACGAGATGATTTTATAAATAATATCAGCGTGCTTTACGTCATTGAACTCAAACACGTAGCTTACAAATCTGTTGATTACTTCAATGAGCCATATGTTTAATCTGTCAAGTGTTGTATATTTTTCTATCTCTCTGACACAGGTATTGTTAAGGGCAAATATCTGCTCAACATCTGCACCGCCTTCAATTGCAGAACGTGATAAAAGAATAATCAATTCCAGAACGCGTGTTTTTATTATTGCAAAATCGTTATTTGAATAAAAAAACACTTGTCCTAATAGTTTGTTGATTATTTCTTTTGCACGCAGCCCGTCGCCTTCAAGCACAGCACTTTTTAATTCGCTTTCAAGGCTGATAGGGTAACTTTTATAATTTTCGTACGATTCCAGCTCTTTATATATAGTATTAAGAAATTCTTCTGAGGTAGATATTACAGAATTGCATTTAAGTCTGGGTGCAAAAACGGCAGATACGACCTCCGCAAGATCGTTAACCTTTGCTGTTTCAAAATAAGGCAGTCCATATGAATTTTCAATATCCTCAATATCTCCCATCAAAATAGGACCTGTTATTACTGCTTTATTTACAATATCTTCATCTTCTCTGATAGGAACTGCTACAAATGTAAATCCACCCGGACAGTAATAAATGTATTTATTATTCCATCTTACAGACTCATAACAGCCATATAAATGAGTATTTACAAAATCACACCCTATGGGACACTTCTTGCAGAACATTTCCTGTTCTCCAAATGTTTTTAATCTGGCATCAAGCAAATTACAATTAACTTCCCAAAGTGCAGATATATGCTTTTTATATTTTTCTATTATATCGTGCATCGCAATTCTTCCCTTCTCTTATATATTACATTCATTTCATATTTTTATCTATGATTTTATTATTATTTTTTGTAAAATTTTGCTTTTTTGCTTGATTGTCATTGCAAAAATCACCAACATTTGTTAATATAGATACAGTAGGTGATTCTATATTAATTATACCACTACCAACGAAAATATTCAAGGCGTTATTTCACTGATACCATTAATCTTACAGGAGGAAAAATTATATGAATATGAAAAGATGGCTTGATGAAATAATCAAAAGTCCCTCAAAAAAAGCTATGCCGATTCTTTCTTTTCCGGCAATAAGCTTAATGGATATTTCTGTGAAGGACTTAATTTCAAGCAGTGATTTGCAGGCAAATGCAATGAAAATTATATGCGACAGGGTTCCTTCACTGGCTTCTGTAAGTCTTATGGATTTGTCTTTGGAAGCAGAGGCATTCGGTTCACAAATAAGATTCTCTGAGGATGAAATACCGACAGTTATCGGTTCAGTTGTTAATTCAGAAGAAGATGCTCAAAACCTTGTTATACCTGACGTATACAGTGCACGATGTAAGATTTACATTGAAGCTATAAGAAAGGCTTGTTTGCTGATACAGGACAGACCTGTTTTTGCAGGCGTTATAGGTCCTTTTTCGCTTGCCGGTAGGCTTATGGATGTGAGCGAAGCAATGATTAACTGCTATGATGACCCGGATATGGTCCATATCACACTAAAAAAAGTCACAGAATTTCTTGTTAATTACATTAATGAATACAAAAAAGCCGGTGCAAACGGCGTTGTAATGGCTGAGCCATTAGCAGGTATGCTTTCACCTGCTCTTGCAGATGAATTTTCCTCGGTATATGTAAAGGAAATAGCGCAGGCAGTTCAGACAGATGATTTTATTGTTATTTATCATAACTGCGGTGATAATGCACTTTATATGATTGATTCAATCCTTTCAACAGGATGCAGTGCATATCATTTTGGCGATTCTATAAAAATGAGTGAAATGTTGACACACATTCCTGAAAATACCGTTGCAATGGGTAATATAAGTCCCTCTCAGCAATTCAGGCAAGGAAGTGCAGCAAGCATATACAGGGAAACAACAAAGCTTCTGGAGGAATGCTCGGGCTATTCAAATTTTGTGATTTCATCCGGATGCGATATTCCTCATCTGAGCAGTTGGGATAATATTGACTCATTTTTTAAAGCAGTAGATGATTTTTATAAATAAGCTTCAGAGATTTGCTTTGAAAACACAGTAACATTTTTTGGTGGAATTTTATATTAAATATAAGGAGTGTAAAAAATGAAAGAGCTTGAAAGACTTTTGAATTATCTTGAAGAAATAATAGATGTTGATTATTATAAAAGCGTAATTGAACTGCAAAAACGCACATTAAACTTTGAAAAAACAGACCGGATTTGTATTCACACGGCATATCCTGTTAATGACTTTAAACCTTTTTCTATGGAAGAAACTCATAATGATATGGCCAAAATGATGTTCAATGAATTACTTCCGTGTATACCAACCTTTGAGGTTAAAGACACCTCACTTGCCGGAATGATTCGTGCCAATTACGGTGTTGGAACTCTTCCTTCTGCGTTCGGTTTGAAGTCACAGATTGTAGCCGGAAATATGCCTTGGGTAGAACACGTTTCAAAGGATACCATTAAAGAAATAATATCTAAGGGTGTCCCGGATTGGAAAACGGGTTTCGGGCAAAAGGTTATTGAAACATATGAATTTTACAGGGAAACGCTTTCAAAATATCCAAAATGCCAGGAAACAATCCGCCTGTTCCATCCCGACCTTCAGGGTCCGCTTGATGCGGCTCATCTTATTTACGGTTCAGATATATACATAGATATGTATGAGGATCCTGATTTAGTTCATGAGCTTTTAAAATTAGTAACTGAAACGTATATAGATCGAATGAAGAAAGTAAAGCCATATCTTAACGATGAAACAGATGGATTTAACTTCCACTGGAAACAGCTATATCCCGGAAGAATTCTTTTAAGAAACGATTCAGCTGTTAATTTATCATCCGATATGTATAAAGAATTTTCTATGACATACGATGATATTATATTTAATGAGTTCGGTCCAGCCTCTATGCACTTCTGCGGAAGAGCCGATCACTGGATCTTCGATATGGCAAAGTCGGATAATATATTAGCATTAAACTTCGGTCATATGCCAAACTTAGTTTTCGGAAAAGAATATCTTGATTTCCTTGCTCCTGAAGTCTTTGATAAGAAAAAAACTGTTGTAGGATATACGCTCACACATAACGATTTTGAAAAAATGGACTTTGAAAAATATTCAACCGGTATATCATACAGCATTGATGCCAAAAATAAAGAAGATGCAATTGAAATACTTGCAAAATGTGGCATACGATAAAATAAATTCTTTTTCTTTGTTATGCGTGGTCTGACCAATTTGTCAACGGTTTAGAAGGATAGGTAAATTTAATTTGCACATCCCCTTATAGATATATTATTATTAAATCTAATATATCTATAAGAAGATGTAACAAAATAGCTTTCTAAAAAAATATTGTAAAAAAATCTCCCGAAGCACAGTTCAACACAAGCTGTATTTCGAGAGATTTTTTTGTTTTTAAAAGAGTTAATATGTACGAGCGATAATATGTCCTGCAAGGAACAAGAGTAGTTAATAGAGAAGGGTAGTATACTTATTAAAGCTTCATTTTCTTTGTCGAATCCGGGAATCCCTTCTTGGGTGAAATGCTTAACGCTTTTTTATAAAAATAGGCAAAGCTATCATAATTTAAAATAAAAAATACATAAAAAGATTGTGTGCGAAAATGAAAAAAAGCGGATAAAACCGAAGAAAATCAATGCAATAGCAAAAAAACTACGGGGCAAATATAGCTTTTTGACGATTTACAATATAGTAAAAATGTTGTAAAATATAATTGAACTACAGCCGATTGCTGTGCAAATATATATATAAAATAGGAGAAGATGTGATGAAAAAAAGACAGAAGGATAAAATTCAGACAAATAAGAAAAGCTTAAAAAAACGTCTGGCGGATAGCAAGTATCTGCTCCTGATGATTTTGCCGTGTGTGTTATATTTTATAATATTTAAATACTGGCCGATGTTTGGACTCGTTACATCGTTTCAGGATTACAGCCCTTTTAAGGGTGTTTTCGGAAGCACATGGGTTGGTCTCAAACATTATCGTGCATTCATCAGTGACCCGTATTTTGTTACGGTATTAAAAAACACATTACTGCTTGGTATTCTTAATACTGCGTGGAATTTTCCGATGCCTATAATTCTGGCATTGGCTATAAATGAGATAAAACACGAAAAAATCAAAAAGCTTACACAGACGGTAAGCTATTTCCCGCATTTTATTTCAGTTGTTATCCTGTGTGGAATGGTAATGACCTGCTTGTCACCGAGAGGCGGCATTGTCAATAGCATCATTACTTTATTTGGAGGGAAACCTATAAACTTTATTGCCGATCCGAAATATTTCAGAACAATTTACATTGGTTCGGGAATTTGGCAGACAACGGGCTGGGGTACTATAATATATCTTGCAGCACTTACCGGAGTTAATGTTGAACTCTATGACGCAGCAGCGGTTGACGGTGCAAACCGCTGGCAAAAGCTTTGGAATGTAACCTTGCCGGCGATTGTACCTACTATTGTGGTTGTTCTTATAATGAGTGTAGGACGATCGGTAACAATTGGATTTGACAAGGTATTCCTATTGCAGAATGATGCAAATATTTCAGCATCTGAGGTAATAAGTACATATGAATATGAAAGAGGTATTGTAAAAGGCAACTATAGTTATTCAGCTGCAATCGGCTTGTTTATGTCTTTAATATCGTCAACTCTTGTGATTTTGACAAATGCGATTTCCCGCAAATTGTCAGATACAGCACTATGGTAAGAAAGGGGTAATATTGTGTTTAAGAAAATATTTAACGGTGACACAGCTTTTGAAATAATAAAATGCGTAATAATCATATTCAGTATAATTGTGTCGGTATATCCATTGCTTTACATATTCTCGGTGTCTATAAGTGATCCGCTGGAGGTTATGAAAGGTAATATTGTTTTACTGCCGAAAGGTATTTGTTTAGACTCGTATAAAGAGGTTCTTAAAAATTCAAGTATTATAAGCGGTTATGGTAATACTATTCTGTATGTTGTGGTTGGTACGGCATTGTCTGTTGCGATTACTACTTTGGGAGCGTATGCACTTTCTAATAAGCGACTGATTTTCAGGAAATTCTTTAATAAGATGTTTGTATTTACAATGTTCTTCGGAGGCGGAATGATTCCAACATACCTCGTTGTAAAATGGTGTGGCTTGTTAAATTCAATGTGGTCATTTCTGCTTATGGGTGCAGTTTCTGTTTATAACCTTACAGTAATGCGGTCATTTTTTGAGGGACTGCCAAAAGAGCTTGAGGAATCGGCATTTGTTGACGGAGCGAATGATTTAAGAGTGTTTTTTTCTATAATTCTTCCGTGCTCAAAGGCAATTGTCTCAACAATGGTGCTGTTTTACGCAGTGGGAATATGGAATTCGTTCCTATGGCCGTTTTTGTTGCTTGATGATAAGACAAAATATCCGTTGCAGGTAGTGTTAAGACAAATAATAATTGCGGGCGACACAAAGATGTCCAATTCTGCCGGAGATGTATCTACACTTCCGGAAACAATCAAATATGCTACAATTTTCTTCTCTATATTACCGATACTCTGCGTATATCCGTTTGTGCAAAAATATTTTGTAAAGGGTGTTATGATTGGAGGAGTAAAAGGATAAAAGTTGTATGACAAAAATGTGAATTGATTATTAAAGATGTTTAAAAATGTGTTATTATAAACATAATAAAAAGATAGGAGACTTAAACTATGAAAAAAAGATTATTGGCAGGAATGCTGGCACTTGCTTCGTTGCTTAGCGTGGCGGGCTGTGCAGGCGGAGAAACAAAGCAGGCAAACGATAATGAGCTTAATATTATGGTGCTGTCGCACAATACATACAGCTATCAGGACAACTGGTGGATATGGGAAAAACTTCAGGAAAAGACCGGAATAAAAATGAATATCACAGCTGTTCCGCAGAGTAGCTATGAGGATAAGCTGAGCGTTACCATTGCATCAGGTGAAGCACCCGATATTATTGCAATGGACGTCAATCAGGCTACAAAGTTTGGTATGCAGGGAGCACTTGTACCTGTTTCTGAGATTGCAAAGAAAGCCCCGAATCTTGATAAATTTATAAAGGAAAATCCAGACATATATGGACAGTTCCTTGCAAGTGACGGAGAAGCATATGCCCCGCCTACGGACGGTTATGATGAGTCGGCAAAGATGGGATGGCTTTACAGAAAGGATATATTTGACAAGCACAATTTGCAAGTTCCTACAAACGAAGAAGAATTTTATCAGGTTTTAAAGAAATTAAAGGAATTATACCCGTCTTCGTATCCTCTGTGTATGAGATCGTATCCATCAAGAATCTCGCTTTTCTTTGCACAGTGGGGAACGGGCAGAGATTATTATTATAATTTTGACGATAAAGAATGGAAATTCGGACCGCTTGATCCGGAATATAAAGAAGCAACAGAGTTTATGAATAAGCTTTATGCAGAGGAGTTAATTCCGCCTGATTTCCTTACGCTCTCAACAGAGGATTGGCAGAGTATGTTATCGACAGATCAAAGCTTTATAACAATTGATTATACGGTAAGAATTGATTTCTTTAACAGCATGTTAAGAGAGCAGAATCCGGACTATACTATGGCATTTATGCCTCCTATGGCAATGGGAACAAACGGCAAAGCACAGGTTTTAAATACAATGTTTGATGGTCAAACATTTGGAGTATATTCAAATACAAAGAATCTTGATTCTGCCGCAAAGTTTATTGACTTTATGTACTCGGAAGAGGGTATGGAGCTTACTACATGGGGCGAAGAGGGCGTTACATATACTACCTTGCCTGACGGAACAAGAGATTACAGTAAATATCCAAGCAGAGCCGATTATATAAAGGAATTCGGTGTGGGTTCTTCATGTACACATCTTGTAGATAACGGAAATTCGTTTATATGCATAATGTCGGAAGAACAAAGAGAAGCTTTTAAGGAAAGCGAGCAATATGATATGCCGCTGGCACCAAAGGTTATATATACAGATGAGGAGTATGACAAATACTTAAATACTATAAGTACACCTCTTTTGAAGTATGTAAATGAACAAATGTCAAACTTTATAATGGGAACAAAGTCTATGTCTGAGTGGGACAGCGTTATCGAATATATAAAGGATAACGGTATATATGATGTTTTGGACTTTTACAAGACCGGTACAAAGCGTGCCCAGGATATAATAGACAATTTAAAATAAACAAGGATTTTTACAATGCGTTGGTCATTCTTTAAACTCTTAAAAAACAAATCAAATACATATAGATTATATTTACATGCGTTTATCATTGCAATTCCGATGATAATTATATTTGGTGTGCTCCAATATCAGATTTCAAGAGGCGTTTTGGAAAGTGCGGTAGCAGATATTTATTCACAGCGCCTCAGCAATATATCATATGGAGTTGATGAGTATTTTAAAAAGGTATCGCTCATCAGCTCCGATATTGAGGCAATGGGTTTGGAGGAGTATGAGGATGATCGTGTTCCTAATGCCTTGCAGTACAGCAGTTTAGTAAGAGTTGCACAGAGCTTTTCGGCGAAAAATTCGGGCATGAGTATATTGTTTTATACTCCGGCGAGCAATAAGATATGCAGTGAATTAGGCACACATAGTGCTGAGTTCTATTTTACCGATATTCTGCATTGTGACGATGAAAGTGGATTTACATTTGGTGAATTTGAAAACAATAATAAAGGAAAAATGTATCCGCAAGCCGAGTATTCATCAAAATTTACAAAGATGAAAAGTCGGTATATTGTTTGGCTGACTGATAAAAATTTGCTGAAAAATACCAGAGTGGTGTTACTGATAGATACAGGGTTTTTCAATTCAAGTTACGGCGGAAATTTTGCTATGTTTGATAATGATGGAAAAAACCTGTATGCAGGCAGCACCTTGTTTAAAAATGCTGATATTAAGAATGGTACAAAAGGACCTGTTGGTGTGAATTTAGACGGGACATCATATATGTGCCTTGTAACGAATTCTACGGTGCATAATTGGCATTATGTTGCATATATCCCCAAGAGCCAATTTAATCATAGGTTATCGTTGCTACTATACTTTTTTGTGGCATTTATATTACTTTTTTCAATCATATGGTTTGTGTATTCTTTAGTAATGACAAACAGAATATATAAACCGATAAAGGATTTCAAAACCAAGGTTATTGAGGTTCCTCAATTTGAAGATACCAGGAATGATTTTGATGATATTTATAGATTGATAGAGAAAACAGGAACAAGCCACAATGAGCTTAGGAAAATGTATAAGCTTTTGGTGGAAAAATATCATATAGCAGTATTGAAGAACGTTATGAATATTGAGGAGTCTATCGGCTACGGAGATATGCTTCTTGAGGATATGTTGCTGCACAATTATATTATAATAGACAGCTTTGTTGGTTGTGCAGGAATGGTATCTGAGGTAAAAAATAATGGTTACGGGGATATTCATACGGGCATATGCAATTTTATTTCAGAGGCATATGACGGACAAGTTGATATTGTCATGAATATAGAGGCAGATAACAGTGAGAGAATTTTTGTACTTACCGTGCCGAGTATGGATTTCAGTATAAATGATTTTGTTTTGCACTTAGGTGAATATTTGAATAAAGCGGTGAAATATCCGTTTTTTGCAAAAATTGTTGTAAATGATATATATGAAACAGAAAGTGAAATAAAAACCGCATATCAAAATTTGAAAGAATTATCTGAGTACCAGTCTGTGCAGATCGATAATCAGGTGATTTGCCAAAAGGATAAAAATATACCTGTGGCAGAATCGGGGGCAGAATTGATAAATAGAGTAATTAGTGAGTTAAATAATCGAAAATTCAGAGATATAAAATCCGCATTGCAGGAAGTATTAAATATAGCATCTGATAATAAAATGACGAAAAAGGATGTCCGTAAGTGCTTTTCTGATATTTTTGAGAAGTTTGCAAGAGAAATACACTTGTTTGATGGTCAATTCAGCGACGAGGGTTTTGTAATACGGGCAAAATTATCCTATGCAAGGACAATTGACGATTTTAACGACATTGCAAACTCCATATGCAATATTTATGATGAATACTGCTTTTCGAGTGTAGATGGCAATAATAGTGACAGCATTGTCGAAAAAATGAAGGCATATGTCAATGAAAATTACAGCGACCATAATCTGTCGCTTGTTATGCTTGCGGATGAAGTTGACCGCTCACCGGTTTATTTGTCAAGACTGTTCAAGAAAAAAACAGGCATCAGGTTTACCGATTATGTAAAGCAGAGGCGTTTAAAAGAAGCGGAAAATCTGTTAATAGAAAAGGGGAACGAATATACTGTAAGTATGATCGCCGAAAAGGTAGGATATGTGGATGTAAATCATTTTATTAAAACCTTTAAGGCGGAGTTCGGAAAAACTCCGGGGCAAGTCAAAACACAGATAGGGAATAGTAAGAGTTAAAATAAATTAATTTGCAGTATTAGAGAATGGAGGGGTTTTGTGAAAAAGATTATTTCGATGGTTTTAATGCTGTGTCTTTTTTCTAATTATGCTTTTGCAGCAGGTGCTGATACGGAGTTTTATGAAAATGATCAGGTGATGGAAAATCCATATCTGTTTTTTGATACATATGATGATCGTTTGATTGACTGGCCGCTTGTGGATACAGGTTATGGTTATGCAAGCGGAGTTGAGACTAATTTCAATATAAATGTTGTTAATTATAAAGATGACAACAATGTTTTGAAATTGTCAACAAAACCTCATCAAGCAAAGAATGCTGCAGATAACAATCTTGCATTGATTTATTGTGTGATGCATATTTATGACGGCAAGTTTGTTGTTGAAAACGATTTCAATATATCCGATGCAGAGTCAATAATACGTTTTTTCATCAGAGGAACAGCATCGTCTGAAATAGAAAACTTGGCTATTATCAAAGATGGTGTTCTTTATGCCGGTAATGATAGTACTGCCACAAGCATCAAGGTCAGTGGAAATGAATGGCATAATATAGCAGTAATTACTGATGTTGACACCATGAGGTATGAACTGATTTTTGACGGACAATCGGTTTTTAATGATAAGTTTAAAGTGCTTAGTAAGGCAATGCTTTCAAATGACACATCCTCTTTCAGAATTGAAATGATGACAGAGCCTGAGAAAGATGCCAGCTTATTGCTGGATAATTTTAAGGTTTATCGTGGCGGTGAACTTTTAGATAATGAGTATCTGGAACAATTCCGTCCGGAACCGTTTTTCCTGGAGTATGAGCCGGGGCTTCGTATGCAAAAATTACAAAATGCAGTAATTTTTGCTCTTGATACACCTATGTTTAAACTGTTTTCAAAGAACAGGGAGATAGATAAGAGTAATCTAAATATTAAACCATTTGTGAAAAATGGAAAATATATGATTCCTCTGCGACTGATATCGGAGGCATTAGGTTATGAGGTCGGTTACGATGGAAATGTGTATATTACGAATGAAGGAAAGAAAATAAAGCTTGAAGAGAACGGTAATTGCTATTTAAATGATGCTTTCTATAAAAGCATTGAGCTTGAGAGACTTGAGGGAAGCTTTTTTGTAGATGCGAATGCAATTGCTGAGCTTTTGGGAAAGAAAACGCAGATAACAAAGAACAATCTTATCATACTTAGTGATTCGGATAGCTTCTTTGATGAGAATATAGAAGAATTCAGTGTAACTGCTTTGGGAAATCTTCTTACAAGCAGCAAATACGGTCCACGCCTTATATCAGAGGTAAGTGATGAATTTTTTGACAAGGTACGGGAGCGGATTGCAATAAATGAGGAACCGTATAAAACAGCGTGGGATTTAACACTTGAAAATGCTAATACTGCACTTACAAAGGAATATCCTATGATTTTGAGTGGATACGACGGTGCCGGCTATAATAGTTATGCCTTTGCCGTAGGAAACGCTATAAGAGATTTGGCTTTTGTATATCGAGTTACGGGCGATACAAAATATGCGGAGCGTGCAAGGGAGCTTTTATCCGAAAGGGTAAATGCTCCAAATCCATTTAATGTTTATCGGGCTTTTATGGACGGAGAGTGGGCAAATTATAACACTCTTGTACCTGCAAGAAGCGGAGTTGCAGTGCTCTACGGCTATACATTCCTCTATCCATATCTTGACAGGGAATTTTGTGACAAGGTTGAATTATGGGCAGGCAGGCTTGCAGAGGGAGCAAAATATGCACAGGCAGAATGGATAGCACATGACTGTTATGAAGGACAGTACTGGCAAAATCATATGGTGCTTGGGGAAATGCTTATGATTGCAGCAGCTATCATAAATCAGGACATAGATTTGATGTACTGGGTTACATCTGACCCACAAAATGAGCGTAAAATGCCGGATCTTGTGACGGGATGTATCATTATGGGCCCGGATGATGAGTTGTGTATAAGTGATCCTACTCTTACATCGGGTGCACCTGAGCCGGAGCAAGGTGAAATATACGACCGATATAGAATGAAAGTTGGAAAGGGCTTCCATTATGCCAACCTTACAGCAAGAGGCTTAGTGGTGAGTGCTGAGATGCTTTACAATAACGGCTATGATTTTTTTGATTATTATGGTAAAAACGGTGAGAGATTAGAATATGTATTTGAATACTACGGCGAATATTTTGTGCAGGAAAGTGTGGATATAAAAAGCGGATACTATTCAGGCTCACCTATGAATACAAGCTGTGCTATATGGCCTATAGGTTTAAAGCATTATCCGTATAATAAAGAAATCCGGCGTACTTGCCTTGATGTCCGCCAGCTTGCACAAACTGACGGTGAGCAGTTGGGTTACCTTTCATCTTTAACTCATGGTGTTGATGTTATTGAAATTACGGATAATACTACACCTGATATTAAAGGAATAAAAATAAATGGAAAACCATTGGAGAATTTTCGCCCCGATAAACATACGTACAATATTTCAGTGCTTGCAAATGAGGCAGTCGGAGCAAAAATGGATTTTGACACTGATGCCAATATAATTCCACTTACAAGTGATGACAGATGGTCAACGCAACAGTATCTTGTCTTTGATAAAGATGATATGAATAAGCGTTCTATTTATAAATTTACATTGGATGTGCTTGCTGACACTGAGATTCCGGACAATGCTCGTATGTTAAGCTGCAGTGTTGACGGAGCGAGCGGAGCAGAGGAAGGAAATAAGCCTGAGCTTACGCTGGACAATAATTCAGACACTGTTTGGACGTATTCGGGAGTCGGAGGCAAGCATTGGATACAGTATAAGCTGGACGAGCCTGCAAAAATTGCATTTATTACTATGCAATTTACCAGAGGTTCCGAGCGTAATTATTTCTTCAGCATTGACTTGTCCGAGGACGGAAAGAGCTGGGAACAGGTATTCGACTCAAAAAGCTCAGGAAAGACCGTAAATGCGGAGAGATTCAGATTTGAACCGCGAATGGCACAGTATGTAAGAATACGGTGCGAGGGTAATTCAGCGAATGAGTGGAACAACATAGCGGAATTTAAAGCATACGCATTAGATTAGTACAGGAGACCGATTATGAGATTTGTTTTTGCGGAGAACTACGGGATTTATCCGCCGGATATGCCTTTGTGCTATCCCGGTAATTCGTGGAAGGGACAGAGTTGTAAAGGGAATGATAACTCTTTGAGGATTTTAGCTCGTGATGACGGCAAGCATATTCTGCGTATAAAATCCGGAGATAATGCCGGGGTGTATACTTGGTTTAAAAATAATGCATTAAGCTATATATTTGAAACAGAGTTATGTATCACCAATGAAAACGCATCGGCACAGGTATATATTGATATTAAAAACGACGAAGAAAAACCACCTGTTGTAGAAATAGATACAAACACAGTACAGCAAGGTAGTCGATTTAGCATTTCTCTTAAAATGAACTTGGCTGATATTACGGCGAGTGTATATATAAACCGTCAATATTTAAAAACCGTTTCATTGTACATAAAAAAGCGTGAAGAGCATGACAGAACAGATGTTGTATTTATAAAGCTTGCAGCGTCAGGAAACGGCGGAGAGCTTGATGTTTTTGATACCGTAATATATGATGGTGATGAATTTTGTACAAAAGAAGAAAAGAATAATGCATTTGAAAGACTTAGCGGTAAACTACACCTTAGCGGAGATTTTGGATACAGTGCCGATTTATCGGATATACGAACAAAAAAGCTGTCCGAAGCATTAACAAATAATACCGATGAGTTGCCTTTGTTTGTAAATGATATGGAGCTTGAAAGCGTGAAGCAAAAAATAGAGCTTAACCTATATCCGTTTTCAAGAGCGTGGGAGGGAGTATTGGAAGATGCAAATTCCGCACTGACAAAGGAGTATCCCATAGTGCTTTTAGGACAGGCAGAGCCTTATATGGCACATGGCATTGCGGCGGCATCGGCTGTGCGTGATTTAAGCTTTTGTTATAGAGTCACAGATGATGAGAAATATGCAAAAAAAGCATTGAAAATCCTGATGGCATGGGCAAGCGTTAATGATCCGATACCGATTCATATAAGTCTTGGCTCGGATGTGAATGGGCTTACAATATCCCGTGTGATGGTAACCTTTGCGTTTGGGTATTCGATGCTTTATAGATATGCTCCGGATAATAGCAGACAGATAATAGAAAAATGGTTCAGGATTATGGCTTGTGCCATTAAGAGATCGCTTGGTTTCTGGATTAACAATGACTGTTATGATAAGCAATATTATCAAAATCATATTGTCGTTATGACTATGGGCCTTGTGGTTTTAGGAGTGGCATTAAGAGATATCAATATCTTAAGCTATGCATTGTATGCAAATGATAACAAATATAATTACGAAACATTGTTGACAGGCACAATAATCGGATATAAAGACAGGGAGATATATTATAATGATCCATGTTTTATAGCAGGGAAGGCTTATCCGCAGCCGGGTGAGATTTATGACCGCTACCGTGCAAGGGTAGGCAAGGGTATACATTATTCTCTGTTAAGTGCAAGGTGTCTGCTATATGTTGCTGAGACTATGAGGCACTATGGCTTTGATTACTATTCATATAAGGGAGAGCATGGTGAAAATTTGAAAATGCCGTTTGAATTTTACAGTGATTTTTATCTGTATCGTGATAATTCAATAAAAGGCGGCTATTATTCAACCAGTGCTATACATAACCACGAATGCTTCATATTTACCATTGCGGCAGCGGCATATCCCGAAAGCAAAATTTTAAAGAATTTCTGTCTTAATGCGCCAATTGCACAAAAGGATACGGAGCAGTTTGGCTATCTTGCCACGCTGATATACACTCCGATATATGATGAACAGATATGTAAAAATATTCCGAGAGTTTACACTATAACAATAAATAACGAAAAAATAAGAAATTTTTCCAGGGATCGGTTTTATTATAACATCGAAAAGAGTGAAAACCTTGTATTTGAGGTGCAAGGTGATGTGCCACTTTGTAAAGAGCTTAAAAAGGCAAGCAATAGTGAATATGCACTTAGAGTATGGGAGCAAGCAGAGCCTATGCGATTTGCAACGTACCGTTTCAGAATGATAAAAGACCTTGCTGAAAAGGAGCAAATTCCAATAGTGTCGGTGTGTAGTGATTATGGTGATAGCGTGGATAAAAAGTGGTGTATTATAGATTTGGGCGAGGATACAAAGGTTCAATATTTCACATTTTATGCAGATTGTGATATAAAGGATATCAATGTATTGGCAGAGGTATCATCGTTTGAAAATGATATTTGGAAAAATGTCAAGTCAGAGTTTACAAAGAATGGTACTTTGTTCAAAATTGGAATTTCAAAAGAATTTTGCCGGTTTGTTAAGCTGATTTTTTCGGGCAGCGGTAAAGATAAGGTAATGCTTGATACTATAAGATGCTATAACATTAGACCAGAGGTTTAAATACCATAGAGAGCAGAGTGACCGATTAAAATGGAATAAGGATTTGGGATGTAAGTCAGAGTCGGTATTCTAAGCAGCAAACCGCAAGCTTCGCTCTCATCTAAGATTTTGAAAAGGGGAAATTTTAAATGAACAATAAAATTTATAGGATTATTGCTGTGTTTTTAGTATTTGCATGTTTATCTCCTATGATAAATAATGTGTCATTGGCGGCAGATACAACATATCTGCTTGATTCGACCGTAACCGCAATAAATCCGAATACAGGCAGCAATCAAATATATTTAAAAGATGGAATCCTCGGATCAAAAATAAACGGAGGAGATATTGCGGCATTGGCAAAGGGTAATTGCAGTGTAGATGTTGGCAAAAGTGGTTATGCGGTTGTCGGCTTTAGTGTAACCGATACGCTTTTTGAAAATTGTGGCGCATCAATACAGCTTGAGTTTATGTCACAAAAAGAAAAAACGGTAATAACTATATCTGACCATATGCTTAGTGTCGGAGATGCGAGAGTATATATAGGCACAGGTACGCATAAGGTATTGATCCTTTTTGATATTGAAAAAAACACAATAAGCATTGGTGTTGATGGTAAGTTAGCCGGAACATTTAATGCTTCGTGCAATATAACTGACGTGATAACTCATTGGCGTATTTATGCATTTTCGGCAAAGACTTTAAGTACTGCGACTGAAATTGTACTTAGTGATTTGTACATAACATCAGACAAAGCTGTATTTGATGAAAATGTGGATAGCATAGTAAAGCTGCCTTCATCAGTTTTCAGGATTTTTGAAACATACGATGATTTGCCGGCAAATTTCACGATGATTTATACTGGATATTCGTGGACATCAGCAGCCTTGACATCAGTTACAGCAACGGTTGTATCTGACGGTGAAAATAATCAGGTTTTGAAGTTGCAAAGCAAGCCAAGAACAGTACAGGATGAAACAGACGTAAATTCTGCAAGTCTGTACAGTACTTTAGAACTTGCAAGCGGCAAAAATGTATTGGAAAACGATATTTTAATATCTTCATCGACAACTACTGCGGCAATTTCATTAAAAAACGGTAAAAAGACTCAAACTATTTTATCTGTGAAAAACGGAAAAGTGCTTGCAGGTGAAAGTGAAGTGGCAGATATATCTTTAGGAAACTGGCATACTATGTCAATTATCGTGGATACTGCGGAACTTACTTATGATGCTATGCTTGATGGTATAGTGATAGCGTCGGGAGAAATAACAGAATTGAGCAGTGCAGAATTGCTGTCGGCAAACTGTAATTTTTATCTTGACATAACTGCTCCGAATACCGGAAAAGATGAGGTTTTGCTTGACAACTACAAGGTCTATGCATATCATGAGCCTGTGAGCAATGAGTTATTGGAGGCGGCAAAACCGGCGAAATTCTTTGTTGAAAGAGAAATAGGCGAAAAATCATTAAAGCTTCAAAATGCGGTGGTATTTGCTGACGGTACTCCTTGCACGAAAGTGTTTGGCGAAAATGATACCATAATTGTAAATGGCATAGAGGTATCACCATATATTGCAGAAAATGGTGAATTTATGCTTCCCTGTGCATACATTTCGGAGATTTATGACAAAAATATAACGGCGGAAAGTGATGTGTATACCGAAACCGTAGATTCTGTACTATATATAAGCATAGCTGATATTGCAGGAATTTTAGGTAAAAAATATCAAATTCATGAGAATGGGCTTGCAATATTGAGTGACAGCAAGAATTTCTATAATCCAAATACTGAAAGCTTTGAAATTGATATTCTCTGTAAGCTACTCAAAAACAGTAAACACGGAGTTGAACTATTCACTGAAAATTCTGACGAGTTTTTCGATATGGTGAGAGAGCGCATAGCATCGGGCGAAGAACCGTATAAAACAGCATGGCAAAAGACAAAGGCAACTGCCGACAGATATGTAAAATCCGGTGCACCGGCGTTGCATCTGTACGGAGGAGTCAGATATTTCTTTAATACCGGTCTTTCAACCATAGAGGCGGTAAGGGATTGTGCTTTTGTGTACCGTGTTACGGGCGAGGAGAAATATGCCGAGGTCGCAAAGCAGGCACTTCTTAAATGGGTTGATGCACCAAATCCGTTCCCGGTGCTTAAAGAAAATACGCAGGGCAGTATTGGTTATGTAAATGGTCTGCATCTGTCAAGAATTGGTGTGGGCTGCTTGTACGGATATAGCTTCCTTCAGCCGTATTTAGATGAAGAAACTTGCCATATGGTGGAGCTTTTGGCACAAAGGCTTGCATCAGGAATAAAAATTTCAAAAAAACAGTGGCAGGATAATAATTATTTCGGACAACAGTATTATCAGAACCATATTGACTCATTCATAATGGGAATTACAGCCGCAGGCATAGTTGCAAAAGACTTGGATCTTCTCTACTATGTACTGGAGGATAAAAATAATGAACGTAAATTCAGCGATCTTATCACAGGTGCAATAATAATGGGACCTGATGATGACTTATGTATCAGCGACAAAAGCTTGCAGGATTCGTCGTTTGTTCCGCAGAAGGGTGAAGTGTATGACAGATACAGAGTTAATACCAATCGTGGCTTACAATATGTTGAGCTTGCATCAAGACTGCTGTTCCTGACAGCGGAAATGCTTTATCAAAATGATTGCGATTATTTCAGCTATGTGGGCGAGAATGGTGAGAATTTGAAGCTTCCGTTTGAGTTCTACGGGGATTATTGGATAAATTCTACTGAGGCGTTACAAACAATACAGTCAGGGTACTATGCAGGTGATTATCTCCAAGCCAAGTATCATGCGATATATCCGATGGTACGGGCACGATATCCTGAAAACGAAAAAATACAGTATGTTTGCGACAATGTCTATCAGCTTGCACAATCCGACGGTGAGATTGTCGGTTGGTTGTCGGCATTGACTCATTAAAAACAAAGAAGAAAGGGTGTTAAGAAATGTTAAAAGGTTTAAAGAAAATTACGTCAGCGATAGTGGCACTTAGTATGCTTACAGTGCCGTATCAGGCAGTTATGGCCGAGCCTAATACACGAATAAGCTGGTCTATGAATAATATGACACTGCCAAACAAAAACTGCCAGTTGGTGCAGAACGGTGCAAAGGTTACGGGTTTTAAATATGAGACAGGCATATATGGCAAAAGCAGTACTGATGCGTGTATTGGGATAGCCGCTGATGCAAAGGAGAGCCGTCTTGATATCAGAGCGGAGGGCTCCGTAGAATATAGTACAGAAGGCTATGGCGAGGGTACAACTGTATTTTGCTCTGCGGACTTTGCGTTTGAAGAGCAGGGACAGCTTCCTGTTTTGCAGATAGCAGGCTCACCCAATGCAAATGGTAACGGCGATGCAAACTATTATGCTGATGCTGCAAATTTGAACATTACATTGGACAATCTCCCTGAGCTTGAAGCAAAAACATGGCACAATTTGGATATCGCTGTTAAGTTGAACGGAAATGCAGCAGGCACCGACAATGATGTTACAATATGGGTAGACGGCACTCTTGCGGGAAGCGGCACTGTGACAAATTCTAAGGCTGTAACATTGGTGTGGACTTTATTCAGAATCACAAATCCGAGCAAGGACGGAAAAAATACAATGTATCTGGACAACATAGTTGCACAGATATATCCATCGGGCGAAGCTCCCGACATCACATATGCACCTGTTTCAGAGGAGCTCCAGCTCTTAGGGTGTGAAACATTTGATAGTGATGCATCGCTTTCAAAATTCATTACCGCAGGTGAACCAACCATAGATGTGGTATCGAATCCTGATGTAAATGTCGGCGGGAATGTGTTAAAACAATATAATGAAAACACATCATCATCGTGGGTAAAAAACACACCGATTATTCTGCCGCCGGGCTTCGGTGGAACATATGAGGTGGGTGTTGATTTATATGTACCGTCGGTGTTTAACGAATCGGTTGACAATATTGTTACGGTTACGGTAAATGATGATAATACCTATAGAGTTAGATTTGTATCAGATAAATATGATCAGACGAGCGGCACAATCAAGGGTAATCTTGCTGTAGCACCGTATGATACATGGTTCAGATTAGTGTATGAGTTTAATTTCGACACAAACAGGTTTAGTGCATACCTGATGAAGGACAGAAAGGTATACGCAAAGGTAATAAACAATGCCGCTATGAGTGAAGGAATGATAGAGGGCGGTGTAAGCACTTTGCGAATGCATTTACAGGGAGCAGATCAGATGATATTTGCAGATAATTACGGAATAAAGGCTGATAGCTTTGGTACTTATGATTTTGAAGATACCGAGTGGGAAGGATTTCTTGAAACAGCGGGTTCTGCTACATATACTATTGCAGACGATCCTTCAAATGAGGGTCACGGAAATGTTTTAAAATATGCCCATGAGAATGAACAGTCAAATTCATGGATAAGGAATGTTACGACGTTAGGTGGTTACAAAACAGGAAAATGGGAGGTAGGTGCAGATGTCTATATCCCGGGCGATGCTCTGTCTCAAGTTGGAAGCTTTATAAGATTTACGATAAACGGAGACACAACACATCGTCTTGAACTGATACCTGAGGATATATCAGAGACTGATTTATCGAACAATGTATACGGTACATATACAGAAAGAAGCCCGATAAGAACCACTGATTTTCCAAGAGATGAATGGATAAGAGTGAGATTTGTCATTGACCTTGACAAGGGCGTATATAATGCTGAGATTGTCAGTGACGGAAAGGTTATAACAAGGCATTTCAAAGACCGTGATGCTGCATCACTTGTTGAAAACGGCATAAGTAAAATGCAGCTCTATATTGCAGGTAAGGATCAGACAATTTACGTTGATAATTTCGGAATATCACAATTTGATGAAGAAGAACAGGCTGTGCCGAGCGTTAAATTCTTAAGAGTTGACGGTATCAATATGGCAGGCGAGGAGCTATACATATATGGTGATTTTGCGGACGGTGCAAGTGCTGAAGATCTTACAGATATAGTATGGAAAAAATGTGATACACAGTATGGCGAATATGAAAGAATACCTGAAGCTGATAATGCTGTATCATATACACCTCAGGACGGCGGATACTTTATTCAGGTAACGGCAAAGTTTGGTATAAAGAACCTTAAAACTATTCCGGTATATGTTCGTCCTGCTGCATCAAAGGTAACGCTTAATCCGTATCTTACAAGCAGTGATGGAAAGTTACGGGCTACTGTTGTATATAGGAATGAGGGCGAGGAAAAGAGCGTTGATGCAATTGTTGCTGTATATGAGAATGGGGCTTTAAAGAATGTCGAGACAAAGCCATTATCAATTCCTAACGGAAACAATATTGTAACGGCTGAATTTAATGCACCTGACGATATAAGTGGAAAGACAGCAAAACTCTTTGTTTTTGACAGTATTGATAATATAGTTCCTATGTGTTCCGCTGTTGGCTTGACAGATGACTATCCAACCGTTGATATAGCAAGCGATTCTGATAACTCATCTGTAACTCTTAATGGTGAGGAGCTTGCGGTATTTAAGGACAACAGGCATACGTATATACGTGCAACTACCGATAATGACCACTGGTTAGGAACACCGCATAATCTGACTGATATGGGTTACGGATATAAGGATAAGGGCATAGCAGGCTTTGATTGCCAAAATGTAAGCTATGAGATATATCCGGGTGTATTCAAGATTGCATTTGAGGGGACAAAGCCCGTTTCTGACGCTATACAAACAGTTGAGTTTATAGGATTCTGGAACGAAGATAAGCAGGCTTTTGACTATATAAGAAACGCCTCGCTTACCGCAAAAACAGACACATGGCATTCAAAATCTACATGGGCATGGCATAACGCACTGGAGATATTTGATTTCCATGTGGGAAGAATGTCGATCCTTGACAGAGTGTATAATAATGACGTGAACGGAGATTTGTATGATTATGTGTTATATGCTGATAACGAGACAGATATAACAAAAATACCAAAGTTACCTGTCCCTAATACTATGTTACCGGGCACATACTTCTGTGACTTCTATATAAGTCCGGGCGGAAAATACTATTTGGCAGATCCTGTAGAGGGCGGCTGGGAAGCTGTTCTGTTAAATGATACAGCAGACACCTTTATGGAGTTGTGCTGGTCGTGGTATGATATACATAATACCTTAAGACATATGGTTCCGCAGAAGGGCTCTGATGAATATTTCACAGCTGCTCAGTCGTGGTATTACACTATTACAGATGCCGAGCATGATGCTGATATCATAGCAAAGGGTACAGAGATTGATTACAAGAATTTGCCAAACTATCAGTTACCGGTATTTGGAAAGGTCAATACCTTTGATAGGCAGTTTGGTGGTACTGATTGGGAATACGCATGGTGGAAGTCGAATTATGACTGTGTTATGGACTCTGAGGTGGGACATTCCGATACATCAAGCGTTAAGATAACCAATACTACAAAAACTGTAAGTGCGTGGTACACGGCCGGAGTATTGGGTTTCCCGTATAGCTTTGATGATATGGTAGGTAAAACCTATAAGCTCTCGGGCTGGGTAAAGACGGAAAATGTTTCGGGTGAGGCATTTATTGCGGTCGACCAGAACAATAACACAGTTCCGAAGGATAACAGCATCAAATCACAAGCTGTCACAGGCACAACAGACTGGACATATTTAGAGGTTGAATTTGTCTCAAAGCAGACAAAGGATGCTTCTGGTAACAGTATTTCTATTGATAACTATATGCTGGCTCTTGATGGTACGGGAACAGTATGGTTTGACGATGTAAAGATTGAGCCTGTGGAATAAACTTATATTTTAGAGGGACGTATTTTATGAAAAAAATCATTTCAATAATGTTAGTGCTGTTTTTTGTGATTACCCAAACAGGTATTTTACCTGTTTGGGCAGAAGCACCTGTAACAGTTTTTAACTGGGATTTCAGCAGTGCAGACCTACCAAATGATAACTGCAGATTGGTAGAGAATAATAAACCGATAACTGAAGTTGAATATCCGACAGGTATATTCGGTAAAGCTGAAACTGATGCATGTGTTGGAGTTGGTGCTTACGCAAACAGCTATTTTGACTTTGCACAGGTTGGCAGTAAAAGTATTTTATATACTGCCGAGGGTTATGGTGCCGGCAGCACAGTTCAGTGTTCTGTAGATTTTGCCTTTGAAAATGAGGGCAAAGTGCCCATTCTGCAGGTGGCTTGTACAAGAAATACCGGAAGCGGCAATACAAATCTTTATGCTGATGTTGCAAATTTAGCTATTACAACAAGCAATGTGACGCAGCTCGAAGCGAAGAAATGGCATAATTTAAGTATAGCCATTAAGCATAACTCGTCAGACAAGACAAAGACAAATGATGTAAAAATATGGATAGACGGTACTCAAGTGGGAAGCGGTGCAGTATTGCCAAACAATACTGTGGGACACTTATTCACCCTGCTGAGGCTTACTAATCCGAGTACAGATGGGACAAATACTATGTATCTGGATAACGCCAAGGTAGATATCTATCGTCCGGGTGAGTGTTCGGCATTTCCGAATCAGGGTAATGACGATGAGACACAAGAAGATGATGGTGTGGTGAAATTTACTCAACCATATAGCTTTGTTAATGCCAATGGGGCAATAGTGTCATATAAGAATGGAATATACCAGAAGGCTGAAGATGATGCGGTGCTGCAGATGACTGGAACTGAAGGCAAGGGCTCTCTCTTCCAAATTCAGGATATCACAAGTCTGCCGGTTGTAGGAGTAGGTAACAGAGTTGAATTTTCCTTTGATGTGGCATTGTCAGAGATTATCGGAGCTAATGATTTCTTTGCAACACTTATGCTCTCGCCGTCTGACAATAAAACAAACAACTTCAAAGATACAGAGAATAAAGCGCAGAATTATGGCTTGAATTTTTCGGATGGTGCTGTTGAGTTTTACGGAAAAACAATTAACCGGATGATAAACAGCGGACAGTGGAATAACTGTAAGATTGTATATGATATAATGGGAACAAAAAATGTAAAGGCAACTCTTTATATCAACAATGAAAAGGCTGCAACAGAGGTATTGCTGACTTCATATGATATAAGCAAAGTACGATATGTAAGGTTTTCGACTTTAACAGGAAATACTGCATATCTTGACAATATAGATATCGTGATTAGTGAAGCTGAAAGGATATACGAAGAACCATTGATGGAGAATTTTAATTTATCAAATATGTGTAATGAGTTCACAGTGGTTGATTGTACACCTGAATATGTGACAGGTATGTTTGGTAAGAGTGATGAGGATGTCAGTGTGAAAATCAATGGCGGATACCTTGACTTTGCACCCGCACACGATATTCACACAAATGACACAGTGGAATATTCCTTTGACTTTGCAGTCGATAAGATAGGTCACGGAGCGGCAGATAAGAAATTCGGACCAATGAATATTTTTAACGGCATAAGCATACAAAACGGTCGACTGATATTTTTTGAGCTTGACAAGGGAATCGCAATAGAAGAGAAAAAGTGGTATAGGCTTACACTTGAAATGAAAATTTCAGATGACGCAAATACGGCTGATATTACGGCATATGTAAATGGTCAGGTAATAAGCATTGGTGAGACTGCGCTTGCCGGTGCAGGAAACTCAATCAGTGGATTGCGTTTTATGCCGATGGATGAAGATAACCTGTATATAGATGATGTATATTTCAATGTGTACCAGGACGGTGCTCTCTCTCAAGCTTTAGATGTTCCGAATATTGAAGCTGTTGATACAGAAGGGGAGAAGCTTATTGATAATACAAATAAGGTTATTGATATTACAGGATGCACAGAAATCACAGTAGGCGATTTTCTTTCGCATATAGATAATTCAAATATAAAAATACTGAAATTTGACGGGACGGATGCAAGCGACTCGGAGCTGCTGATTGATTGTAAGGTGTATGCATTACAGCAGGATATTTATTATACAAGATACAGTATTCGTAATAGAACGGAGTATTATTACGAGCTTGAATATTACAAAAACGGTGAAAAGATAGTCGGCATAGAAAACGCCGATGCTGTCACGGTAAAGGTAAGCGAACAAAAGCAGGGCATTGCACTTTTAGCTGAATATGATGATAATGACAGGCTCATATCGGTATCTTTTGGTAAGACTGCAGAACTCAATAATATTGAAGATGCAAAGACGCTAAAGCTCTTTTTGTGGGATGATTTGTCAACAGTACATCCGCTTGATGGAGTGAAAACGCTCAAACCGCAGCAAGGAGCTATGATGGCATCTGATGCAAAGGTTGCGGGAGCGATCGGTGATGATATGGTAATACAACGCAATGAGCCTATTACTGTTTGGGGAACCACAGAGTCTAAAGACGGTACATATGTAGAGGTAAGCTTTAATGGTAATAATGCATATGGTGTTGTAAATGGTGGAAAGTGGGAAGCTGTTCTGCCTGCGATGGAGGCTGATAATGAGGCTAAAACTCTGACAGTTACCACACTTTCGGGTACACAGGAATTTAAAAATATACTTATAGGCGATGTATATTTGATAGGCGGACAGTCAAATGCATTTTTAACAATGTCCAATACATCAGATTATAGCGAGTATCTTGCGAAGGCATCAGAGAATGATAATATTCGTTTCTTCTACCAACGTGCAGGTTCAAGTGCAACAAGCCGCTATGCGGATATGGCTTTTTCTGATACGAAGCGTGAAGATCCGTATCCTACAAATTATTGGCAAATAGCGAATGCGGAAACTTTAGGCAATGTAAGCTCAATAGGCTATTATGCGGCAGCATGTTTGCGGGAGTCCGGATTTGATGTCCCGATAGGCATTATCTCTATAGCACATAACGGGACCGCAATGAATCAGCTTATTCCGCCTGAGGTAGCAGATGAAAACAACCTTGTGGGAGCAAAGAGCTATAATGCACTGGCAGCTCCGTTTGAAAATAGTAAGCTTTGTGCCTTATTCTGGTATCACGGTGAAAATGATTCATCGGCCATTGAAACGACAGACCGATATGAAAAGCTTCTTTCTGACTATATTAATTATACACGAGATGTCCGCAATCAGCCCAATATTAATGTGTACGCCGTACAGCTATCATCACACGGTCCCACAGGCATACCAAACGCCAATGTTCCTATGATGAGAGCAGTTCAGTTTGATTTCAGCAAGAATATTGACGGTCTGTACCTCATTCCGTCGCTTGATAAGGGAACAAGGTTAAATGATCCTGATGAGTCACACCCAAGATACAAGCGTGAGATAGGCAAGCGAATTGCAGGGCTTCTTCAGGCAACGGTTTACGGTACAAGGGAGCTTGCAGAGGTATCGGCACCTGTGCCAAA
>JAZQHZ010000292.1:0-3963 GCA_045540855.1 Clostridia bacterium | reverse complement strand
CTCAAGGAGAAGCCTAATATATAAACAATAATTTACATATTAAAATAGGAGAAAATAAAAATGGCAAAGGTTTTAATGGAAACGGCTAAGAAGATGTGTAATGCCGTAATGAAGGATTTTCCGGGAATTATCGTGAAGAAGTGGCAGTATGACGCAGGTCTGTGCCTTGTCGGCTTCGATGCAATGTATAAGGAGACAGGCAACAAGGCATATAACGACTATATCCACGAATTTTTCGATTATTTCATTCACGAGGATGGTACAATCGAAACATACAATCCCGAGGTAAGAAATATTGACCACATCAACTGCGGT
Organism: Clostridia bacterium; assembly: GCA_045540855.1. GTDB lineage: Bacteria > Bacillota > Clostridia > UBA1381 > UBA1381 > UMGS1958. Next base: position 3,648 of record JAZQHZ010000292.1, on the reverse strand, counting down.
AAGAATTTATTCCTTCTTTTAGAAGAAACGGGCGACGAAAAGTATGCAAAGGCAATCGAGCTTTTAGCATCACAGCTCAAAATTCAGCCGAAAACTCCGTCGGGAGCATATTGGCACAAGCAGATTTATCCGAATCAGGTATGGCTTGACGGAATATTTATGGGCGAGCCGTTCAGTGCGAGATATGCAAAGGAATTCAATCACCCGGAGAAGTTTGATGAGATTATCACTCAGTTCGTAGTAGCTGAAAAGAGCACATACGAGCCGAGATGCGGACTTTATGCACACGCTTGTGATGAGTCAAAGCAGATGTTCTGGGCAGATAAGAACACAGGCAGATCTTTAAATGTATGGGGCAGATCGGTAGGCTGGTTCACTATGGCGATTGTTGATACTCTTGACTTCATTCCGGAGGAAAGAAATGACATAAGAGAACAGCTTATTGCGATGTTCAACAAGGTTATTTCAAACGTTGTGAAGTATCAGGATCGTGACGGCGTATGGCTTCAGGTGCTCGATTGCAGCAGAAGCGATAACTATCAGGAGGCAACCTGTACCTGTCAGTTTGCATATGCAATGCACAAGGCTATCAAGAACGGATACATTGATGCTGACACATATAAGCCGTATTTAAAGAAGGCAATTGACGGTATTATGAAGGTATTCATCCGTGAGGACGGCGACAATGTATACCTGACAAACTGCTGTGCAGTTGCAGGCTTGGGACCTGATGACAACACAAGACGTGACGGTACTCTTGATTACTATTTCAGTGAGCCGATAAGAGAGAACGACTTCAAGGGTGTAGGTCCGTTCCTGATTTTAGCGACTGAATATGAGGAATAAGACAGAAGGGATGTTGCAAAAGTAACATCCCTTCTATACAAAGTATACAAAAAATAACAATACAAACAATGTAAATTTTGTCATAAAATGAGATAGAAATTAAAATCTATTTATGATATTATTATGCTGTATAATTTTTATTTAATGGAGGTATTATTACACAATGGACGGAGACAGTATGGGGCAAATTTTACTTATTGCCGCATGTATCCTGATGTCAGCTTATTTCTCGGCATCAGAAACAGCATTTTTCTCAATGAACAAAATACGTATGAAGAATATGGCTTCAGATGGAAACAAGCGAGCTGAGCTGGTTTTAAAGCTTGCAGAAAATTATGATAAATTGCTTTCCTCAATTCTTATAGGAAACAATATCGTAAATATTGCAGCTTCATCAGTAGCAACTGTGTTGTTCATTAACTGGGTAGGAACTTCGGGAGTTTCACTTTCGACAGCTGTTATGACAGTTCTTGTACTTATATTCGGTGAAATCACACCGAAGAGTCTTGCAAAAAATTCACCTGAGGCATTTGCTCTTTTCTCAGCGCCGATTTTAAGGGTGATAAACATTATTCTTTCACCGCTTAATTTCATTACATCGCTCTGGCAGAAGCTGATATATCTGATAGTCAAGCCCGCAGAGGACAGAGGTGTTACGGAAGAGGAGCTTCTCACAATGGTTGAAGAAGCGGCTGAGGACGGTGAGATTGACTCGCACGAGAGTGAGCTTATCAGAAATGCAATCGAATTTAACGACATCGAGGTTATGGATATACATACAAACCGAGTTGACGTTGTGGCAGTGGATGTTGAGTCTACCTATGCCGAGCTTGAGGAAGCATTTGAGGAAAATGGCTATTCAAGACTGCCTGTATATGCTGAGTCTATTGATAATATAATAGGAATCCTTAACCAGAAGGACTTCACAAAGGCAGAGGAGAAGGATTTCAATATAAGACAGGTTATGAATAAGCCTGTGTTTGTTGTGCCGTCAATGAAGATTTCGCAGCTTTTGATGCATCTTCAGAAGGAAAAATCGCATATGGCGGTTGTTATTGACGAGTACGGTGGTACGGTGGGTATTGTAACGCTTGAGGATATTTTAGAGGAGCTTGTCGGCGAAATCTGGGATGAGCACGACGAGGTAATTGAAAATATCCAGCAAATCGGCGATGACAAATACAAGGTGCTTTGCAGCTGTGACCTTGATGACCTGTTTGAGGAATTCGATATGGATGAGGAGATTGACATCACGTCCGTAGGTGGCTGGGTGATTGACCAGTTTGACAGAATTCCGGAAATCGGCGAAAGCTTTGAATATAAAAATCTTCACGTGACTGTTTCAGAGCGTGACGAGCGTCACGTGCTTGCCGTAACAGTTGAGGTTAAGGAAATCGACGAAGACGAAGATGATGAATAATAATTGCCACTTCGGAGCATTGGCTCCGGAGTGGTTTTTGTATGCGGAAAAGTTTGATAAAAAAATCGCAATCTATGACAAAAATATCACAATAACACACTGCTTTTTTTATAAAAGTTGCATAAAAGTATTGCAAAGATTGTTAAAATAGTGTATAATGAAATCAGAATAATATCTTACAAGGGAGGAATTACATATGTTGAAATTCAAGGAAAATACAGATTTTGATTTAATTGGTATGGGTGAGGTTATGCTCAGGCTTTCGCCGCCGAATAAGGAAAAGATTTCACAGAGTGAGACGTTTGAAAAAAATGCAGGCGGAAGTGAGTTAAACGTTGTGTCGGGTGCGGCAATGTTAGGACTTCGCTCTGCAATTGTAACAAAAATCCCGAAGAATAAAATGGGAAACTTTATCCGTAACAAGGTGCGTTACGGAAATGTAAGTGACGATTATCTTATTTATGATGAAACAGACGGCAAGCGTCTGGGCATATATTTTTATGAGAGTGGAGTATATCCGAGAAAGTCATCGGTTATCTATGACAGAGCGGCATCGTCGATGTGCTCGCTTGATTTGTCTGAGATTGATCCGTCAATTTATGGCAAGACAAAGATTTTTCATATTTCATCAATCACTCTTGCACTTGATATGCACTTGAGAGAAGTAGCAATTGAGATGATTAAGCGATTCCACGAGCAGGGAGTTCTTATTTCGTTTGACGTAAACTACCGTGCAACGCTCTGGAGTGAGGAAGAAGCAAAGAAGGTAATCGAGAGTATTTTCCCGTATGTAGACCTGCTTTTCGTATCGGAGGAAACCTCAAGAAGAATGTTACAGAGAACAGGCACGCTTGAGGAAATTATGAAGGGCTATGCAGACGATTATGGCTGTAAGCTGGTTGCAACAACAAGACGTGAGGTAGTAAGCCCGACAAGACATAACTTTAATTCTAAGATTTATTTTGAAGGCAAGTTCTACGAGGAAGCACCGTACAAGGAAATCGAGGTAATTGACAGAATCGGTTCGGGCGATGCGTATCTTGCAGGTGTATTATACGGACTTGTGAAGGACAGGGATGTAGAGCGTGCGTTAGAGGTCGGCAATGCTTTATCAGCAGTAAAGAATACCGTAAACGGTGATATGTCAGCAAGCTCGATAGACGAAATCCGTGCGGTAATAAGTTCGCACAAGGCAACAGGGCATCAGGACGAAATGGTAAGATAAATTAATGTTTAGCGGTGTTGCCTTCCCCTTGAGGGGAAGGTGGCACGAAGTGCCGGATGAGGTGGAAAATCCGACGGATGCTTCGCATCCTACACCTCACCACCGCCTGTGGCGGAGCCTCTCCTCAAGGAGAAGCCCAATATATAAACATTAATTT
>JAZQHZ010000291.1:0-2126 GCA_045540855.1 Clostridia bacterium | reverse complement strand
CGTCAAAGTCAATGCTTGTGCTTGACTGCTTGGTGACAGCTTCAACCTTATCGCCCGATCCTGTGCGAAGCTCGCAGATAAAATAATATTCACCGCTCTCTTTGACATCGAATGTGCCTAACTGAGTGTAATCTTTATCAGCAGTGGTTGAAGTTACGCCATCTTCCCAGAAGCTGTGAGTACCAACAAGGTTTTCTTCCTGTTCAAACAATTCGCGCGTGAGGGTTTCATCGCCTGCCGGAAGCATATAGATGTGGCTGTTTGCTCCGCCAACGCTCTTATATCCTTTAAGTGACACATTGTATTTTCCTGCATACGGTATTTTGAGCTTGAATGCGAAGTATGGCCACGAGCCATCTTTGAAATTGTTCGCAGTACCGAGCTTTCCACCGGTATTGTTTCCGTTAAGCGAATTCATATGGGCAAAACTAGTGTCTATATATGAATTGTTTCTTCCATATGCATCAATAATTTCCCACGGGTCAGAAACTGCACTGTCAATATGCGGCATACAATCTACTGCGTAGTTATAAATCGACCAATTGCTACCGCTCTTATAGAGCCCCAGAATCTTGCTGCGATCACTTGAGCTTGTTGAATACGGCATACCGACTGTGCCGGATGTGTCCGTATCAAGTGCGCCTGTAATATTAATACCCTTAACTATTGAGTTTGTTGTAAGGTTATATACAAGCTCAACATTATCTGCACGAAGTGATGGGGAAAAAGAAATTCCCTTGAAGTTGCTGTACGGATATCTGATGCCATCGTATTTTCCGCTACCAATACTGTAAACAATATCTTTATTTACACCTGTTGGAACAAATGCAAGGTAATAGTTTCCTGACGTGATTTCGGTAGGTGCAAATTCCTTTTTAATTTCTGTACTTTCAGAGCTGTATGTATCGACTGTTCCGATACAGTATTTTCTGTCAAGACCCTTGATGTAGCTTGAAAGGTCTGTACCTGTGCGGTCCGCGTCTCCATCGGTTTTTTTGATGAGATATATATCAAATACGCATCCGCTATCTTCGCCGTAATAAGTTATTGTCGGAATAAACGTGCCGCTTTCGCTGCACTGTATTTCAAACATCATAGCACGTGTGTGAAATTCAGATTCGGGGTCAAACGGTTGAACGTCAGCCGAGCCGTCGGGATTCAGGTCACAGTCTTCGTTGAGATAGAACGACCATGTAAAGCCTGTATTATGGGTGCTGTAGCTTGCGCCCTTATAGTGACCAACGTATCTCCACGGGTCAGAGATTTCTGCAACTGTATTGTTCATATCATTATGCTGAGTGCTGGTGAGTATGCGCCACGGATGCGTTTCCGTCGTGTTGCCGTCGCCGTCAATGTCCTCTGTATCCTTGTTTCCCGAAAAACCGTGAGCTGCACTTGAAAACTCAAAGTACATATCATCCGGAATTTCCGTATCACCGAAGGTAAGCGCAAATGCACCCGGTAAAACAGAGATGATAAGTGCCGCTGTAAGGATAAGCGATAAAAGTTTTTTCATTTTTGTTTTCTCCTAAAAATTATATTAAAAGGTATTGTTTAACACCTTAACATTATAATTATATCACAATTTCCCTGAAAAACAAGGATTATGTTTTAGAAAAAGGCAGGGTGTGAATTTTAACATCCTGCCTTAAGCTAATATAATTATATTACATACCCATAGAGGTTTTTATCTCTGTCCAGAGTTCATCATATATTTTGGTCTTGTCGCCGAGTGACGAGAATATTTCAAGATTATGCTTTGTAATGTCGGGGTATGCCGTCGGGTCGTTGCCTGCGCCGTCTGTCATAAGCTCGCGTGCAGGAGTTGACGGTGATGAATATCCGATATACTCGGCATTCTGCGCTGCAATGTCAGCGCGGCACATGAAGTTTATAAACTTCTCAGCAGCTGCCTGGTTTGTGCAGTTTGCCGGAATACACATTGAATCAAAGAAGATGTTCGAGCCTTCCTTGGGGATAACGTATTCAAGGTCGGGGTTTTCGCCCTTGCAGTATACTGCATCGCCTGCATAGACAAGTGCAAGAGCTGCCTCGCCACCAATCATTTTATCCTTGACCTCGTCAACAAGTCGGAGGCCAAGCGGTCTTAGGAAGACAAAATATCT
>JAZQHZ010000290.1:0-11608 GCA_045540855.1 Clostridia bacterium | reverse complement strand
CATCTGATAACACATCCGTCATTGCTGAACGGATGAATCCCGGTGCAACTGCATTACATCTGATACCACGGGAAGCAAACTCCTTTGCAGTTGTCTTTGTAAGACCTATTAAGCCTGCCTTTGAAGCAACGTAATTCGCCTGTCCCGGATTACCCATAACACCTACGATTGATGCGATATTGATGATTGAGCCCTTCTTTTTCTTCATCATCGGTCTTACAACTGTCTTGATACAGTTGAATGCACCCTTTAAGTTGATGTCCATTACAAGGTCCCAGTCCTCTTCGCTCATTCTGAGCATAAGTCCGTCCTTTGTGATACCTGCATTGTTTACGAAGATATCAATTCCGCCGAACTCTGCAACTGTTGTGTCAACAAGGTTCTTTACGTCCTCTATATTTCTTACGTCACCCTTAACAACGATTGAGCCAACGCCTAAAGCCTTGATTTCCTCGCAGGTTGCGTCTGCATCTGTTGATGAAGGGATGTCGTTAATAACTACGTTTGCACCATGTGAGGCAAGCTTTAAGGCAATTGCTTTACCAATTCCTCTGCCTGAGCCTGTTACGATGGCTGTTCTGCCTTTTAACATTATTTTGTCCTCCTTATGCAAGCTCTGTCAATGTCTTCTCAAGCGAAGCCATATCTTCAACATTTAATACCTTGACTTCCTTGTCAATCTTCTTTACAAAGCCGCTTAATGTCTTACCCGGTCCGATTTCAATAAATGTATCGACTCCGTCTGCTATCATCTTTCTGATTGAATCCTCCCATAAAACAGAGTTTGAAACCTGCTTTACAAGAATGTCCTTTATATCGTCCTTTGACGGCACGTAATCAGCTGTTACATTTGTGATTACCGGAACCTTCATATCCGAAATTTCTACGTTTTCAAGCTCCTTTGCAAGCTTTTCGCCTGCACCGATGAGCAATGCACAGTGGAACGGTGCTGATACCGGAAGCATCATTGCTCTCTTTGCACCCATTTCCTTTGCCAACTCACAGCACTTCTCAACTGCCGCAACCTCGCCCGAAACTACAATCTGTCCCGGACAGTTGAAGTTTGCACCTGTACAGATACCAACCTCACTTGCCTTTGCACAGCACTCTCTTACCTGATCCGCAGTCAAAGCAAGTATTGCAGCCATAGCTCCCTTACCTACCGGAACCTCCTCCTGCATATACTTTCCTCTCTTCTTAACAAGTCTCACTGCATCCTTGAAATCCATTGAGCCTGCCGCTACGTGAGCAGTGTACTCACCTAAGCTAAGTCCTGCCACAACATCCGGCTTAATGCCCTTTTCTTCAAGCACTCTCAACGCTGCAACGCTCATTGTAACGATTGTCGGCTGTGTATTCTCGGTGATCATAAGTGTTTCCTTGTCACCGTTAAATATCATATCCTTTATATCAAAGCCCACTGCTTCGCAAGCCTCGTCAAATACCTTTGCCGCACACTCGAAATTCTCTGCAAGCTCCTTACCCATTCCCGGTGCCTGCGAGCCCTGACCGGCAAATATAAATGCTATTTTACCCATTATGTAACCTCTCTTATTTCATCTTCGAATTAATCGCTTCGATAATATCTTCTACACCCTCAAAATAGCTCTTGATGATGTCCGCACACGGCTCAATTTTATTTACCATTGCCGCACTCTGACCTGCCATAAGGCTGCCCATCTGAGTATCACCCTCAGCAAATGCCTTTCTTAAGCCGCCTACGCCAAGCTCTTCAATCTCTTCCTTTGATGCACCCTCTGCCTCAAGTCTTGCATATTCTCTGGTAAGCTTGTTCTTTAACGCTCTTACCGGAGCACCTGTTGAACGACCTGTTACAACAGCATCTCTGTCCTTAGCCTTTAAAACTGCATCCTTGTAGTTCTGATGTGCAATACATTCATCTGAACATATAAAACGCGTTCCGACCTGGATACCGTCTGCACCCAATGCGAATGCGGCAACTGCACCTCTGTTATCAGCAATGCCTCCGGCAGCTACTACCGGAATATCTACTGCATCCACAATCTGCGGAATAAGGCACATTGTCGTTATCTCACCAATGTGACCGCCTGCCTCTGTACCCTCGGCAATGATTCCGTCAACACCGTCACGCTCCATTTTCTTTGCCATTGCAACGCTTGCAACTACCGGCAAAATCTTGATTCCTGCTTCCTTCAATGCCGGAATATATTTACCCGGATTACCTGCACCTGTTGCTACAACTGCAACCTTCTCCTCGATTATAACCTGCATAACCTCTTCCGAGAACGGTGACATAAGCATTACGTTTACGCCGAACGGCTTATCTGTTAAAGTACGGCACTTTCTTATCTGCTCACGCACTACATCTGCCGGTGCACCGCCTGCAGCGATAAGTCCGAGACCGCCGCCGTTTGATACTGCCGCTGCCAGCTCTGCCGTTGCAACCCATGCCATACCTCCCTGGATTACAGGATATTCAATTCCTAATAAGTCACAAATTCTTGTATTCATAAAATGCTGTTCCTTTCTTACCATTCCAATACGCACGCCGCATATGTCAATCCACTGCCAAAGCCCACAAGTACAATCTTGTCACCCTTAGTGAATCTGCCTGCCTCATATGCCTGCGAAAGTGCTACCGGAATACACGATGCTGACGTATTTCCATACTTTTCAAGATTTAAGAACACCTTATCGTGGGTAATTCCCATTCTCTTGATTGCACTGTCTACAATTCTGTAATTTGCCTGATGCGGCACTACAAGCTTGATATCGTCATATGTAAGCCCTGCCTTGTCAAGTGCCTTCTGCGATGCATCTGCCATTGCCTTTACTGCAAACTTCATTACGCTCTGACCTGCCATCCACAGTGTGTCCTTGCGCTTCGCAATTCTCTGCTCCATTTCAGCCTCGTCATCTCTGTATGCAAGGCTTGTTATTGACTTATGTCCCGAACCGTCTGCACCCATATCAAATGAGATTATTCCATTTTCATCCGATGCACTCACCACAGCCGCACCTGCCGCATCACCGAAGAGTACGCAGGTTGAACGGTCAGTGTAATCCGTTGCCTTACTCAATACATCTGCACATACTACAAGCACGTTCTTGTAGACTCCGCCCTTGATGAACTGCTGTGCAATTGTAAGTCCCACAACGAAGCCCGAGCACGCCGCATTATAGTCAATTGCCATCGCATTCTTTGCACCAAGAATATCCTGGACTATACACGCACACGACGGTGTGAAATAATCAGGAGTTACAGTTCCTAAAAGTATGAGGTCAATATCCTCTGCACTTAAGCCTGCGTTTGCAATCGCTCTTGTTGCGGCGATTGCCGCCATATCTGTTGTATATTCGTTATCTGCACTTATGTGTCTTTCCTTGATTCCGGTTCTTCTTGTAATCCATTCGTCGTTTGTATCAACGATTGATTCCATGTAAGCATTGTCGTATACCTTTTCGGGAACATAGTGTCCCAATCCTGTTATCTTGGCATTAGGCATTTGCTTCTCCTCCATCTAAATTCTTTACGATTTCCTCTATCACATTTGTTTCTACAAATTTTTTCGCTTGTTTAACTGCATTATACACTGCCTTCGCATCTGACGAGCCGTGTCCCTTGATTACCGGTCGCTTTGTACCTAAAAGCGGTGCACCGCCATAGCTGCGGTAGTCCATAGTCGCCTTTAATTTCTTGACGCCCTTCATTGTAAATACAGCACCAATCATTGTAAGAATGTTGGTCTTGAACATTCCCTTTATTGCATCGCCCATAAAATGAGCCATACCCTCAATGGTCTTTAAAATAACGTTTCCGACAAAGCCGTCACAGGTGATAACATCCGCATTACCCTCCATAACGTCACGTCCCTCGATATTTCCTATAAAGTTAAACGGTGCTTCCTTCATTCTCGGGAAGGCTGACTTTGTAAGCTCATCACCCTTACCCTCCTCCTCTCCGTTTGACATAAGTCCTACGGTCGGATTTTCTACACCTATAACATTTTTCATATATATGCTGCCCATAAGTCCGAACTGTACAAGGTTTTCCTCGCGACAGTTGGTGTTTGCACCTGCATCAATCAAGAGCTTCGGTCCCTTTGCAGTCGGAAGAGTTGTTGCAAGTGCCGGACGTAATATTCCCTTTATTCTGCCTACAACCAGTAAGCCTGCGGTTAAAAGTGCACCTGTGTTTCCGCAGCTTAAAAGTGCGTCACCCTCACCATTCTTAACCATATTTGCCGCAACTACGAGTGAAGAATCCTTCTTGCCTCTTACAGCCTTTACCGGCTCCTCGTGGTTGGTTATAACCTCTGTGGCATTTACAATTTCAATTCTGTCCTTCGGGTAATCATACTTTGAAAGCTCGTCCTTTATAACGTCCTCCTTACCCACAAGAACAATATTTATATCAAGCTCCTTAGCGGCACGCACTGCACCGTCTACCTGAGCATGAGGTGCGTTATCGCCGCCCATAGCATCTAAAACTATTCTCATATCCATTCCTCACTATTGTGCTACTGCCAGGCTGAATTTTCCTCTGAATACCTCTTTCATCCTGACCTTTATAATAACGTGAACTATATATTCCTGTTCCTTTTCACGCTTGACTGCCGAATGTGCAACAAGCTTTTCTCCTGAATGTACCTCGTTTACGTACTTCACATTTGCCACCTTGACAAGTGCCGCCCTTGCGTCAATTACGCTAAGTGCCAGCTCCTCTGCAAGTGCATATATATACTGGCTTTTAACAACGTCCGTTCCTTCAAAAAGCATTGTATCATCAGTTTCTAAAACTGAGATTGCGTTATGGAATAAATCCATATCAATCAGCTCACCTGTATGCGAGGGCTTCTGCTCCTTAGCCGCATTTGCCACACGCTCACGGTACTCTGCAATTCCCAATTCCGCACGGTCTATGCGGATGGTTGAAACGCTTACGTTAAGCTCTCTTGAAAGCTCGTCATCCTTAAAAAAGGGATTATCTTTTATCATGGTAACAAGCTTTTTGTGACGTTCCTGTTTGGTCATAATTAAACCCCTTTCTTATCACGTATTAGTAGCAGGTCACAAACCGCTATTTTGATTATATACTATATATTGATAAAATGCAAGTATTTTGACGAAAAAATATCAAAATCGTGTATTTTACCAATATCAGGCATTATTTTTTATTGATTTTTTCAATTATTTTATGGAATATTTACAAATATAATGCATATATGTTGTGGATTGGGATAATTTTGTGGGCTATATATTGATTTTGGGTGTAAAATATGGTATAATAATTATAACATTTTTTTAGGAGGTGCTGTTATGGAGTGCTTATTTAAAACAACTACAACCTACACATTAAATGAATACAAGGAATTTACTAAAACAATATTATTCCGACAATCGGCAGTTGTTATGATAATTTTTGAGTTGTTTTTTGTCGCTATGGCATTTCTCCTGCACGACATTTTCTCGCTCGTTTTTGCAGTATTATTTCTTTTGTTCTTTTACGTTTTGGCATTGCGCTCAGCAAGCAAAACCTATAAATCTCACAAAATAGCTCAAAATCGAACAGTTGAGTTTGAATTTTATGGCGAGCATTTTATTGAAAACACCGAAATCAGTACAGAAAAAATCGAATATAAAATGTTACATAAAATCATAGAAACCAAGACAAACTTTTATCTGATGATCGCAAAAAATCAAGGCTATATCCTTATAAAAGAAAACTTCCCGGAAGGGCTTGCGGATTTTCTCAGAAATAAGAGAGATGAATTAAATCTGAAATAACAGGCATTGTAGGGGCGAACCGTGTTCGCCCTTACATATTGTTAACACAAAAAGGCATCGCATTTGCGATGCCTTTAATATGTTTGATTATTCCTCAACCTCAGCTTCAGCCTCAACCTCTACTTCAGGGTCTGTTGAGTATACAAGAGTCTCGCCCTCTTCTACCGGAGCAACCTCTTCTTCAGCAGCCTCTTCAACTACCGGCGGAGCGATTAATGCTCTTATTGAAAGTGAAATCTTCTTCTCTTCCCAGTTAAGGTCTGTAACCTTTACCTCAACCTCTTCACCGATTGTGAGAACCTCTTCCGGCTTCTCAATTCTTCTGTCTGCGATCTGTGAAATGTGGATAAGACCGTCTACACCCGGGATAATCTCTGCGAATGCACCGAATGACATCATTCTTACAACCTTAACCTTGATGATATCATCAACGCTGATCTTGTTCTGTGCAACTACCCACGGATTGTCCTCAAACTTCTTGAAGCCTAATGAAATCTTCTTTGTCTCTGCATTTATATCCTTAATATAAACCTCAAGAACATCTCCAACAGCAACAACCTCTGACGGGTGCTTGATCTTGTTCCATGAAAGCTCGCTGATGTGTACTAAACCGTCAACACCACCGATATCAACGAATGCACCAAATGATGTAAGTGACTTAACTGTACCTGTGTACTTCTTGCCAACCTCTACATCTGACCAGAACTTGTCTTCCTTCTCTTTTCTTGCTGCAACGAGAAGCTCTCTGATTGAGCCTATTACTCTCTTTCTTCTCTCATCAATTTCAATAATCTTGAAATCAGCAGTTGTACCAACTAAGGTCTGGAGATCCTGAACGAATCTCTCTGAAGCCTGACGTGCCGGGATGAATACCTGTGAGCCGTCTGCGAGAGCGATAACGCCGCCCTTAACTGCCTTTATAATCTTTCCGGAGAGAATTTCTCCTGATTCATAAGCCGCTTTGATTTTGTTCCAGCTCTCCATAGCTACCAACTTCTTGCGTGATAAAACTACTTTTCCCTCACCATCATTTACGCCTACAACATAAACCTGGATTGTATCGCCTTCTTTTACAACATCAGACGGCTTAAGTGACGGATCATCCGTTAACTGATCAGCAGCAAGCTGACCGTCATACTTGAAGTCTCCTAAATCAACGATAACCTCGTTGTTACGTACCTCAATTACTTGACCTTCAACGATCTGACCGTTTCTGAGAGTCATTGACGGTGAATTAGCAAATAATTCAGCAAAGCTCTCTTCCTTGTTTAAATTTTCACTCATAGCCTTTACTACCTCCTCGATAATACGACCGGGCGTCGACGCTCCTGCCGTAATACCTATTTTATTATATGTTTTGTGAGGAATTTCCTCACTTGTTTCAACGTGATAGGTTTCTTCACAATTGCTTTTTGAAATCTCGTAAAGCTTTCTTGTATTCGAGCTTTCTTTGCCGCCAATTACAATCATGCAGTCCGATTCCTTCGACAAAGCCATCGCTTCCGTCTGCCTATCTTTCGTCGCACTACATATTGTATCAAAAATTAGGGGTAAATTGCAAGTCTTTTTTATATTTTTTACGATTTCACCAAAAATTTCTTTTTTTATTGTGGTTTGTGCTACAACGCAAAGCGGTTTTTGGGGATTTTTTGCCACAAATTCGACATTTTCTCCGTAAATTACCGTTGCTGTATTTTCACACCAACCGTTAATTCCGATTACTTCGGGATGATTTTCGTCGCCTACAATTACAATATCGTAACCTTTTTCATAATGCTCTTTTACAATTCTGTGTATTTTCGATACAAATGGACACGTCAAATCAATGCACGGGCGATCACCGATTTTATCATATACCGCCTTGCCCACTCCGTGTGCCCTTATTACAATTGTGCAGTCCTCAGGAATCTCTTCGGGCGTATTGTATGAATACACACCCTTATCAGCCAGATCCTCTATAACCTGTCGGTTATGGATAAGCGAGCCGATTGTCGCAATTTTTGTCCCCTTTTCAACTGCATCATATACATTATCCACCGCACGCTTCACACCATAGCAGAAGCCGGCAGTTTTTGCTACCTTTATTTCCATACTTAATCTACCTTACATTCCCAGATTCTGTCCATTATCTGCTCTGACAGCTCGTGAAGCTTGTCATTATCAAGCTTCTGTCCGTAGTATTCCTCAAATGTAAACGGCTTGCCTATTGTGATTGTAATTTTACTCATCCACTTATAGCTGCCGCTTATGTACATCGGCACTACCGGCACCTTGCAACGCTGTGCAATCGTTGCCACTCCACGCTTTACCGTTCCACGCTGACCGTTTTTCATTCTGTGGCCTTCCGGGAACATAAGCATAACGCCGTCTTCCTTTAAAATCTTAAACGCCGCCTTTACTGCTCCCACGTCACCGCTGCCGCGGCTTACCGGGAACGCACCTAAGCTTGATATAAGCTTACCGAATACAGGATTTTTAAACAGCTCCTCTTTCGCCATAAAACGCAGAGGTCTCGGCGAGCCAAGTCCTGCAAATACCGGGTCCCAGTTTGAACGGTGGTTTACTGCAAGCAGTACTCCGCCTTCCTTCGGCATATTTTCACGTCCTACGTATTTTATGCGGAATACAAGACGTAATACTATATTCAATAATACCAACACAAATCTATAAAACATTTATCTTCCCTCTTTTGTACTTATTTCACTTCTTCTACCATCTTCAATACCGCCTGCACACTCTCCTCAAAGTTGAGGTCTGTCGTATCAAGCAGCACTGCATCCTCCGCCTGCTTCAAAGGCGAGGTTGCTCTTTCACTGTCGTTTTTATCTCTGTATTCAATATCCTGCTTAATCTTGTCAAAATCGCATTCAACGCCCTTTTCAACAAGCTCCTTGTAACGTCTCTGTGCTCTTGCGTGTGACGATGCAGTGAGGAATATTTTCACCTGTGCATCCGGCAATACATAGGCACAGATGTCCCTGCCATCCATAATTACATTCTCTGTCTGTGCCATTGCTCTCTGAAGTGCAAGTAGCTTTTTACGCACCTCAGGAATTACCGCCACATCTGATGCACCCACACTTACAACCTCCTGACGGATATCCGTTGATACGTCACGTCCGTTTAGGTATATATGCTGTGCATCGTCGAAATACTTTATAGTAATTTCAATGTTGTCAAGCTCCGAAATCAGCTTTTCTTGCTCTGTCTTGCAGTTTATTCCCTTTTCTATCGCATACAGTGCCACTGAGCGATACATCGCACCCGTATCAATATACACAAATCCGAGCGACTTCGCCGCCTGCTTTGATACCGAGCTTTTGCCCGCACCCGCAGGGCCGTCAATGGCTACTGAAATATATTTATTTTCCATATTTATTTAATCCCTTCACATAACCAAGGCTGAAAGAAATTTTCGCAGATAATGCAGACAACTTCGTTGCCGCAGATAATTACTGTTTTGAAAGGCGACGGCGTATGTTGATACTCCGAGCCTTGAAAAATAGTAAGATGCGGAAATTTACTCAGCCTCATTTGTTCGCAATATCAGGTCTCAAAACAACCGCACCTCTCAAATACTGCGGCTTCATCTCCGAATTGCTCTTATCTGTATTTATATGTATAACCACTCTGATGCACTTCTTCAATGCACCCTCAATGTCGGGTGCGAGCATATCCAGAAGTGCAACCTCCGTAAAGCCCAGCTGACGTGCCGCCCTTGCAGGGAACACCTTGTCAAGGTCAGGCGTTACGGTAAATATCATATCAATGATATCCTCCTGCACAAGCTCATTCGCCTCAATCACAGCACTGAGCATCTCACGTGTTGCTTCTAATATTTCCTCTAAATCGTTATTCTCTACCGTAGTAGCTCCTCTTACTGCTCTTACTGCCATCACCTTACCTCCGTCATACTGCACGATGTCCCAAGCCGATTGCTATATCGTTGAGATTTAATAAGCCGATTGCAAAATACAGGCATACACTGATATGTGAGCCCTGTCTTGCAATGCCGATTTTACCGCCGAGATTAAGCCCGGTACACTTATCCATCATCTGACGGATTGCCTCGTGTGCCGCACCTGCAACTGCACCTTCCTCAGCGTGACTTTCTGCAATCAAGCCCTCACGCTTTGCCGCCACAACCGCTCTTTCAAGAATCTTTGCAACCGCACTGTTGAAATCGCTTCCGAAATCCACTGCCACACTCTTGATTCCGATTTCAGCAAGCTCCTTCTTTAACTCTGTTTCACTTGCTCTGTCATTTGTCAACGCCATCCTGATTGCCGCTGAGCATACTTCCTTACTACCTAACTCCATTTTTTTGCTCCTTTTATTTTTATCAAAATAATTTTCTGAAAGAAAATTCTCACACCAACTATTATCTATTATCTATTATCTATTATCTATTATCTATTATCTGCAACTAAAATCCCATCAAGGATTTTTAGTTGCACACGTTCATTCCTGCAAGATACCCCGTAGAAAACGCCGCCTGAAGATTGAAGCCGCCGGTGTAGCCGTCTATGTCAATGACCTCACCTGCGAAATACAAGCCCTTCACCTTCTTTGATTCCATCGTCGACGGGTCAATTTCCGACACCTTCACTCCGCCGGAGGTTACTATCGCCTCCTCGACCGGACGGAAGCCCTTGATTGTCAGCTTAAAATGCTTCAATATCTCAATCAGTGCCGCTCTTTCCTCTTTAGTTATCTCGCACACTGCCTTATGCGGCTCGATTTTCGCCATATCAATTATAAGCGGTATAAGTGCCTTGGGTAAAAGTGCATCAAGGCTGTTTATCAGATGCTTTTTACCCGCCTTTTCAAAATCACGCATTATCCTTGCCTTGAGCTGTCCTTCATCAAGTGCAGGCTTCAAGTCAATTTCCACGTGATATTTCTCGTTTCTCTTTAAATGTGAGGACATCGACAGCACAATAGGTCCTGATATTCCGAAATGAGTGAAAAGCATTTCTCCGAAGTCCTCATAATGCTTCTTACCCTTTTCATTGAATGCCGTTATTTTCACATTCTTCAGTGCGAGTCCCATTATTTCCTTTACAAATTTCTCTTCCGTTTCAAGCGGCACCAATGACGGACGTATCTCAGTTATTGTATGCCCTGCCTGACGTGCAAATTCATAGCCGTCACCCGTTGAGCCAGTTGTGGGATACGATTTTCCGCCTGTGCATACTATAACCCTGTCCGCTTTTATATCGCCCTTTCGGGTGCGTACACCCTTTACCTCACCATCCTCAATTATGAGTGAGGTTACTCTTGAGGTTACAAGCTCCACATTTGGCTTTAAAGCGTATTTTTTCAGTGCATTGACAACATCTGATGCCCTGTCACTCACCGGGAACACTCTTCCGCCTCGCTCCACCTTCGTTTTCGTTCCATGCTCCTCTATGAGAGCAATAATATCATCGTTTGTGAAGGTGTAGAGGGCACTGTATAAAAATTTCGGATTCGTCGGATACATCCCTATCATATCCTCAATTTCTGCTGTGTTGGTGATATTACAGCGTCCCTTACCTGTTATGAGCAGCTTCTTGCCAATGCGGTCGTTCCGCTCTATAAGCACTACCTTTTCTGCATTCTCCGCCGCCTTGCCTGCCGCAATAAGCCCTGCCGCACCTGCTCCTATTACTATTACTTTCATTTTACTCTCCATATATGTGAGCCTCTGTAATCCGCACTCACTGACGGCTCTATCGGGTTTTTAAGCTTCGTTCCTGCTATGACACAGCCCTTTGAAAAATATACCGGAATAAACGGTGCATCCTTCTCTATCTCCTGACCGAGACTTATAAAAAGCTGCTTTCTCGTTTCAATA
>JAZQHZ010000289.1:0-39472 GCA_045540855.1 Clostridia bacterium | reverse complement strand
AATAAGGAGTAAAAAATGCTTGAGGTTGAATACAAGGCTCTGATAGACAAAGAAATTTATGAAAAAATCAAGGCTCACTATACGTGGGACTACATAAAAGAGCAGATAAACTATTATTATTTCGACTCCGCAGGTGAGCTTTCAAGGCGGCATATAATGGTGCGTGTACGTGAGAAGGATGATAAGTATAAGGTGCAGGTAAAAGCACATAAAAATCCGGGCGAAGCATTGCAGATTTGCGAGGAAACAGAGTTTCCCATCACTTCACTGCCCGAAACTATTTCCTCTGAGGACGCACTCCGCTACACAGGCATAAAAACAGGCGAGCTTTCGTTATTGGGTAATCTTATCACCCTACGTCACTCGCTGATGAGATATGAAAATGTTGAAATCTGCCTTGACAGAAGTGAATATTTAGACCGTATCGACTATGAAATCGAGGTCGAATACACAAGCGAATTCCCACCTGAGCTTATGGATGAATTAAAAGAGCTCGGCGTGGAATTTAAGGAGAAATCCAAAGGAAAATACTCACGCTTTTCAAAGCGGTTAGTTGAAGTTATGCGTGGAATAGAGTAAAAACAGGTGATGCCGCATCACCTGTTTTTATTATAACGTTTCAATATACTTCTTAACAAATTCCTCGAGAAGCTCATCACGCTCAATTTTTACAATCATTCCTCTTGCACCGCCATAGCTTGTTATGTATGTCGGGTCGCCTGAAAGAATGTAGCCTACAATCTGGCTTATCGGGTCATAGCCCTTTACCTTGAGAGCCTCATATACATTCGTTACAATCTCTCTTACTTCGCGTGACTTATCGAACTCGATATTGATTTTCATTGTATCATTGAAATCCATTGCAATCACCCTTTCTTTTTATCCTATTACATATATTATATCAAAAATATTGAATATTTCAAGTACTTTTACAATTTTTTTACGATTTTTTTAAAATTTATACCTTTTCTGTACCATTTTTATCCCAGAATAGCCGCCGCTGCGTCACCGTTTTCAACGGGACCGACTATTGCAGTGGAAATTGTACTCTCATCAAGCACTCTGTCTATAATCTCCGCCACGCTGTCTACCGTTACGGAATCAATCATATCAAGTGCCTCCTCCTGGGTATATATCGGTCTGTTCAGTAACAGCGACCTGCCTGCACCCTGCATTCTTGCACCTGTGCTTTCGTAGCTTAAAATATAACTGCCCTTAAGCATTTCCTTTGAGCGTGCCACCTCGTCAGCACTTAATTTATCACGCTTTATAGTGCGGATTTCCTTGCCGATAAGCTCACACACACGTCCTAAGTTCTGCGGGCTCATCCCTGCACATATATCAAACGTACCCGTATTTATATATGCACTGTGCCCTGCTCCTACGGAATAGACAAGTCCTTCCTTTTCACGTATATTCTGGAATAAACGTGATGACATTCCGCATCCGAACACATTGTTGAATACCAGAAGCGAATACACCGACTCGTCCATAACATCAATGCCCTTAAAGCCTGCAACAAGCTGTACCTGCTCAATATCCTTGGTCTTTATTATCTGTCCCTTGCCGAACGGCACCTCTTCCATAGCGGGAACGGGTGTATTTATCTGATATGTACCGAAATACTTTTCAAGCTCGTCAAAGAAGCCGTCATCAAAATTACCCGAAACTGAAATTATCATATTATTTACGTTGTAATGCGTACGCATATATTCACGCATCATTTCGGGAGTCATCGGCGAAAGCGACTGCTCCGTACCAAGAATAGTACGTCCCATTGCACTGTTACCCCATACCGCATTGTAATACAAATCATACACCAGCTCCTCCGGCGTATCCTCATACATATTGATTTCCTCTGCGATTACCTTCTTTTCAAGCTCCATATCGTCACGGTCAAGTGTTGGATTTATGAGCATATCCGAAAGCACGTCCATCGCAAGGGATGCGTGTGCATCAAGGGTTTTAGTGTAAAAGCAGGTGTATTCACGTGCAGTGAATGCGTTAATCTGACCGCCCACCGAATCAATTGCACCGGCAATCTCAGCGGCACTTCTTTTTGCACTGCCCTTAAAGAGCATATGCTCGATAAAATGCGATATTCCGTGCTCCTGTACGCTTTCGTGTCTTGAACCGTTGCCAATCCATACGCCGATTGAAACCGATTTTAAATAGTCAATTTTCTCCGCCACCACGCGGATTCCGTTTGATAGTGTTTTATATATATACATTGTTTTCTCCGTTTATGTGATTTTTATAAGTATATCATAAATTTAAAATATAGTCAAGTACAGCATTGCATTGTTTCCCACACAAAAATAACCTCAGCTTATCAGACTTAAATCCGATAAGCTGAGGTATATTAGCTTTAATATTATTTCCAGTTATTTTCAATTTCCTCGCGGATGATTTCAACGTATCTTCTTGCCTTTGAAATGTCGTTATGAATAGTGTAAACATCACGCTGAGTAATTTCCATCTTACAGCCTCTTGCGGCATTTAAGCTCTTTCTGATATGCTCTCTTACAGCATCCTCATCAAGTGTCGGATTTACGCCTAAGAAGTTCGGACTCGGCTTCCTGTGATAAATCACCTTTGAGCCCTGCAATCTTTCGCCCATAAATTCCTCATCACACCACGGTGAAATTGATACCTTTCTGAGGTTTGTGAGCTTGCTGATGCAACTGTCCCAGATGGGATTTACCGGCTCACAGCAGCCGTATGAAAGCATACCGTACTGCTCTGAAATCTTCTTATAGCACGGGAAGATAAATTCCTCATACATTGCCGGTGAAATACCGACGGTTTCCTGCGAATCCATAAAGCCCCATACGTCCTTTGTTGTAAGCGGACGCTTTGCAAGCTCATCCTCACCCGGAAGCTCGTTTGTGAAGCTCCATGTGCCCTGACCAACGCTCTCGAATGAGGTTGTCGGTAAAATGAGGTGCTTTTCCTCTAACATTCTGTAATATGCAAGAGTGTCGTTTGCAATTCTGTCCATCATTTCGATGAAAAGCTCCGGATAGTCATACATTGCGAACATCATATTTTCCATACTCATAAAATGCACAAGCATCTGAGTAGGAACGCTGTATAAGCAATCCATCTGAATTTTGACCGGTAAAATATCGCCGATAGCCTCTTCAATAGCCTTTTTCTTCAGCTCTGTTGTGAACATATCAACACCGAAGTTTGTCTCCTTAAGCTTATCATAATCGTCCTCAAGATCCTCAACAACCGACTGGAAGTGATGACCTACGCTCTCATTTCCCGATGCGTCCGTTGTTAAATCCTTTTTGATTTCAATTCCGAATAATTCAAAATGAGTGTCATAGTTAAGCGGGAAATAATCAGGAGTAACTCTGTCGTCATCGAATAATTCCTGGTTCAGGAAATTACAGTAAAGCTGAGTTTCAACCCAACGTGCAAATTCGCCTTCGCACTTTAAACGCTGCGGTAAAATCTCGTGTGCAAATGTCCACATTTCAAGGTGGATTAACGGACGGTCACCCTGAAGTGCATTATGCTTATACCAGAGCTTAATTCTGTCCTTATTGCTCTCCATATTGGCGTATTCAAGCTGCTTTTTTGCAACCTCACGCAATATTTCTCTGTCCTGTGCTGAAATAACGTATTCCATTGCTATTATCCTTTCTTATTCAAACATCATTGCATCCATATAAAAATCGTTGAAATCCTTATCTGCCGACAGACTGATTTCCTCGGATTTATCAATTAAATTCTGTAAAGCCGTATCGCCGTTGCAGTTCAAATATTTCACTGCACCTGCAAGCGAGCTGTTGCCCACTGCAACAGTCCTTTCCGTAAACTCTGAAGGAAGCATACCTATTGCCGCCGCATTTGCAGTGTTAAGCTTATATCCGAAGCCGCCTGCAAGATATACCTTTTTGACCTCATCTGCACTTATTCCGTACCGCACAAGCAGGGTTTGTATTCCTGCAAGCACTGCCGCCTTTGCAAGCTGCAACTCACGCACGTCCTTTTGTGTGAATGAAATAATTTCACCCTTATCAGTATGTGCAAGAGGAAAACCATCGTCAAAATATTCCTCATCAAGAAGTCCGGTTTCGTCTATTATATCATTTTTAAGCAGCTGTGCCACTGTTTCGATAACTCCCGTTCCGCAGATGCCTACGGGTGATTTGTCCTTTATTGTTTTAATGCTGACATTACCGTCAGCCACCTCTACCGAGCATATTGCTCCTTCGACACTTCCCGTACCGCAGGAAATATTTCCGCCCTCAAATGCAGGACCTGCGGCGGTTGAGGTTACGAGGATTTTATCCTTGTTTCCCAATGCCATTTCGCCATTTGTGCCTAAATCCACAAGCAGACAGATATCCTCACTCTTATCAAAGCCGCACTCATACAAGCCTGAAACAATATCTGCACCAACATAGGTGGAAATTCCGGGCAAAAGAACAACCTCTGCATTCATATCAAGCCCGATAATATTCTTCGCACTATCCTTTATTTCAGAGATATTTACAGGCGTGAACGGATATTTTCCCAACGACGAGCAATCAAAGCCCATCAGAAGGTGTCCCATAGTGGTATTTGCCGAAATTGCGATTGTTTTTATGCTTTCTGTGCCAATTCCGTATTCATTGCACAGCCTCGTTATTCCGTTTGCTAAATCCGTTTTTATGCTCTCACGTAATTCCTGACCCTTTCCCTCGCACGATGCCTTGATACGCGATACCACGTCAGCACCGTAACGGCGTTGCCTGTTTATGAGTGTTACAGAGTGGCAGGGCTGTGAATTGCCGATAAGTGACATTGCAATTGTAGTAGTTCCTATATCAATCGCAATATCGTAAGCATCACACTTCACTTGGGTAACGGAGTCGGAAGAGATTGATAAAATATCAAAATCCGATTCGTCAGCACCGAGTGAGATTGTAATATCCTCATCCGGGAAGAGTGTACACGAAAGCCTGTATCCCTTATCAAGCTCAGATTGAGTGAAGAAGCTCTTATCCTCGCCTGAAGGCAAAGCATTGCCACTGATAAGCTGTACCTTGCATTTTCCGCATCTGCCCTTGCCGCCGCATACGGCGTTTATATAAAAGCCCTCACGGATAAGCCCGTCCATTAAGGATTCGTTTTCTTTAAGTAGAAAATATTTTGTGCCATCGCCCTGCACAACTGCAATTTCAGCACAATATTCATTTCTGAATTTACATTTCGTGTTCGGGCATTTGCGGCAGTCGTGACGGACGCTGAATTTAGTTGTATCCTCGCTTATGATAAATACCTGGCACGAGGTTTTAACCGGATCAAGCATATATCCGCTTGTTATTCCGATTCCAAGCCGCTCATCAAGTGCAAGTGCATTGTGTGCCTCCTTCTGCACCTCCATTGATATATCGTGCGGTGCTTCAAGTCGGCTTATTATGCCTGTTCCAAGTGTGCCACAAAAGTCCTTGAGCTGTTCAAGCATACGTCCTTCAAGTGAAAACAGGGCACAGTCTGCCATAGCATCACTTAGCATTCCCTTGACGTATTCGCCCTCGTTAAAGCAATTGGTTGAGTATTGGCTGATTTTATCACCAATACTTAGCACCGCATAAATAACTTTCGTGCCCGGCGGATACTCTTTAGTTGCACTCAATTCAGTAAGTGTGCCTGTGCCGAGGATTCCGCAGGGCTGTGCCATTTTTTTAATTTCGGGTAAAATACTGTCGAATTCCTCGCAGAAATCAGCATAAACCGGACTGTCTTTGTGGCAGTCTATTGCACTCAAGGCTGAGTCGCGGTCTATTGAAATCTCTAAATCCTTCAGTATAACAAATTTTTCCATTATTACTTCCTTGCAATTACAGCTTCCTTTGCGGTTTCAGCTGCTGATGTAGCATCGTCTGTGTAGTGGTCTGCTCCTATCTGCATAGCGAAGTCATTGGTAACAGGTGCTCCGCCGATCATTACTATGTACTTGTCTCTTAAGCCCTTTTCCTTGAGCAGGTCAATAACCTCCTGCATATAGGGCATTGTTGTTGTGAGGAGTGCTGACATACAGATTACATCTGCATTTACCTCCTCAGCCTTATTGATAAATGTATCTGCATCAACGTCTGTTCCTACGTCAACAATCTCAAAGCCTGCACCCTTTAACATCATTGCAACAAGGTTCTTTCCGATGTCGTGAAGGTCGCCCTTAACTGTACCGATTACTGCTGTACCTGCCGGTTCATTACCTGCATCTGCAAGATACGGCTCTAAAATCGCAAGACCTGCATTCATCGCGCGTGCTGCAACGAGCACCTCCGGAACGAAAACCTCATTTCTCTTGAACTTACCACCGATTACCATCATTCCTGAAAGTAAGCCGTCGTTTAAAATCTCCTTCGGGTCAATCCCCTGATCAAGTGCCTCCTGAACGAGTGTCTTTACGTTCTTTGCACGTCCCTTCTGTAACCACTCTGAAATTTCATTAATTATCTCTGCTGCCATTTTTATTTTCTCCTTATTTTGTCTTATAAAATTCATCTACTGCATTAAAGAATGCATCTAAGTTTTCAAGTGAAGTCATCGGCGGAATGTCGCATCCGCTTGATATTACGAAATTCGGATATTTTGAGCATCTTTCAAGAAGTGCTAAAACCTCTGTTCTGATTGTTTCGGGATCCGAATTTCGGATAATGCCTGCCGGATCGATGTTTCCGATAATCATTTTATCCGAAGGAAGAGCTGTGAGCAGCTTTTCGATGTCAATTGCATTTCCGAAGCTGTATGCAACTGCATCAACCTCCTTCATATTTTCGCTTAATGGCTCAACGTTTCCGCAGTTGTGATACATAACAATGAAATTCTCATCCTCAACCGCTTCTCTTATTCTCTTGACGTACGGTGTTGAGAACTCATCTATAAGGCTCGGTGAAAGCAGTCCTGCTGCCGGCTCTGCCATTGCAATTCCGTTTGCACCTGCCGCCTTGAACGCCTTTGCGTATTCAATTAAGAACTCAGTTGCCTTGTTAAGCACCGTTTCAACCATATCCGGCTCTTCATAGCATAAAATCATAATTTCTGTCATATCAAGAAGTCTGCCGGCGAGTGAATACGGGCCTATGATACCTGCTAAAACAGGTCTGTCATTGATAAGCTCGCACGCCTTTTTAATTCCGTTTACACATTCGCCCGTTCTGCCTGCACCAACCTGCGGAACCTCTAAAGCATCTGCCTCATCCTCATCGTGAATTAAGGTGTCTGTTACAGTCGGAACATCGTCCTCGCTGTAATGCACAGTAGCACCGAAGGCTTCTGCCTCAACTGATAAATCCATCAGGCTGAATGCCGCACCCGTATCAAAACGGTCTGCAATCGCTTTCATACACTGTGCCTGTAAATCACCGCTTTTAACTAACTCGTCAACACTGTGACCTGTAATATGTATGCCCGGGAAGGAAAGAATGGGCATTGCTTTTTTTACGGGATTTGCCATATAATCCTCAAGCCACTTTTTCATATTCATCGTAGTACTTCCTTTCATTACTGAGGCACATAATATGCCTTGATTGCCTTATTACGTTTTCTATTATACTACAACAGCAATCAAAAAGCATTATACATTATTGCCTTAAAATATGAAATTATTGCTTTTTTTAATTGTTAACAGAAAATATATTTATTTTGCTTACTTGACGAAAACCGTAAAAAGATATATAATATCAGTAAGAAAACGGTAAAGGAGTATATGAATGGAAATAGATAAGAGCTCAGATATTGCGATGTATATGCAGATTTATAACAACATCGCCGATGAAATAATTAACGGATATCTCCTGCCGGAGGAGCGTCTTCCTTCAAGGAGACAGCTTTCAAAAAAGCTCGGAGTGGCACAAAGGACAGTAGAAAACGCATATAACAGGCTTATGGCTGACGGATATATCGTCTCACATCAGGGCAGCGGATATTATGTGAGTGCGGATAATGTCTGGAATGATAAAGAAAAGGTTATGACAAGCCGTGTATTTAATTTCAGTACAAACGGAGTTGAAACATCAAAGCTGCCGTTTTCGGAGTGGTCAAAGCTTTTAAGGGCTACGGCAAAGGAAAATTCGTCACTGTTCCAGCACGGCGAAAAGGCAGGCGAATGGTGTCTGAGAAAAAGCATACGACGTATGCTTTTCAGAACTCAGGGTATAAAATGCCGCACAGAGCAGATTATAATAGGAACGGGTGCAGAGGATTTACTGCGGGAAATAGTGCTTTTGCTCGGACTTGACAGAAGTGTGCTGATGAACAACTACTTTTATTACCGAGTGCATGAGGTAGTGAAACAGCTTGGAATAAGTCCAAAATGTATAACAAACGGCCCGGACGGAATTGATATGGATGAGCTTTATAAATATAAAAGCGGTTTACTTTATCAGAAGCCTACCCACGATTTGCCCACCTCGGTTACGTTATCAGAGGAAAAGAGACGAAAAATAGTGGAATGGCTCGGAGACGGACGTTATGTGATAGAGGATTCGGACGATAATTATTATCAGTATGGCAAACGTGCAAAAACTCTTTGGGAGCTTTCGGAAGGAAAAAATGTAATATATCTGGGAAGCTTCTCAAAAACAATTGCACCGTCGATGAAAATAGGATTTATTGTCGCTCCCGATGATATAGTGGAGCTGTGGTTTAAGAAAAAACGTTTCTATTCAAACCGCGTTTCAAGAGTAGAACAGGTGACCTTGTCAAAGTTTATTGATCTGGGCTATTATGAAAAGCACGTGAGCTATATGCGTGATGTATACCGAGCAAAAACAGAGGCATTCAAGAAGGCAATCGAGAGCTGTAAGCTGAAAAACATATGCACGATAACAGGCGATGATGCAGGAATGTATTGTCTAATGCAATGCAATATAGCACTTGAACAGTCCCAGGCATTGGATTTACTCATAAAAAACAGAGTTAAGCTGAGCTCGCTCGACAGCTCGATAAGTAATATGGATAATCAGACATATCCGCCAAATACATATGTTGTGGGCTATGGCGATATGACAATTACTCAGATACGTGACGGTGTAAAGCATTGGGAAAAAGCATGGGAAGAATATCTGGACTAAACGCAAACAGCATAGCAGTCTTTAAACCGCTATGCTGTTTGTTATTGTTTTAGTTCATATATACCTTTGCAATATTCTCTCCTGCCGCAGTGCCTACTGCATTGTATGCACTCTGGTGATAATGATATGCATCCTTCATCTCTGACTGATATTCAAGGAACGAGCCTACCACATAAATATTTTCATTCTCCTGTGCAAGCTCTGCCTGTGCATCGTGGATTGCAATATATGCCGCATCATATGTACCGTCCGGGTCCTCTGCATTATAGTGTCCCGTCTGTACGATGAACATATCCTCTACGCCTGCCTCTTTCATATAATTGAATACCGAAAGAGTACCGTTCTTATATCCCGATATACTCTGGCTTCCTGCGTAAACCTTATCACCGTCACTCTCGCCCTGACACCATACCATAAAGATTTTGCCTATCGTATAGCCGTTATCCTCAAGATACGTTTTTGCAGCTTTAAGTCTCGCCTGAGCCTCTGCCTTAACGGTTGAGCCGTTCCAGTAGCCCGTATTTGTACCGCCTCGTGAGCACTGTACGCCTACAATCGGCACGCCGGTCGACTGATAATAGCTTTCCATAATTGACGACACCATATCTCCGGCACGTCTGTCGATACCCTGACCGCTGTTATCATTCACCGCAGAGTTGTTCTCATTCTTGCCGAACGGGCCTGTTATATTACACAGCACGTCCGGTGCAGTAACTGACCTGAATTCATAGCCGTGTCCTGCCGGGCATACGGTTGCATCCTTATATTCACCTCTGCCTGCCATATTGGACTGTCCCATAAATATTGCAAGGTCAACTACCTTTTCTCTGTTTTCACCATTCATCTTTAAGCTCCTGTTAAATAACCATTCGTACACGCCCTGTGCCTTTGCAGATAATTCCTGCACGTTATGACCTTCTCCGTAAAATTCGCAATACTCCGCATCACTTGCACCGCCTGCAATCATTGCAGAAACAATTGCCTTTGCTTTATCAGCACTCACTGTTTCATCAGCAGAGCCGTGGAATACCATCACCGCCGTATTTTCAGCCGCAATCTGCTGTGCCGTTACACTGTCGCACTCGCCGCCAATCGGCATAATTGCTGCAAACATTCCCGGATTTGCCTTTGCTATCTCATAGCAGCCGTCACCGCCCATTGAGTAGCCCGCAAGGTAAATGCGGTCTGTATCTGCATTGAACTTTTCTGCAATTTCATTCACCATACCCTTAACAGCCGCCGCTTTGTCTGCCCACGTTGACGAATCGTCACACTGCGGTGCAACAAGGATTGCCGGGTACTTTGTGATATTTACCTCACTCAACAGCTCATTAAACATATACTGTGCGTTATAAAGCTGTCCTTCATTATCTGTACCCGTTCTTGTTTCAGCGTGAAGATATACAAGCACCGGGTATTTTTCATTTGCGTTATAATTTGCCGGCAAGTAGTAACGGTAAGGCATCGTCACATCGCCTTCTGTATATGAAGCATATGCAAAGCTTTCAACACTGTCCGAAGCCGGTACACTAATATCAGCAAGCTTTACCGTAACCGCCTCGTCATACGGCTTTATATTGCTCATTTCCCAGCCAAAAAGCTTGATATATCCACTCATTTCCGAAGGCTTGTCAAACATTATTGTGCTTGCCTTTGTATTATCTGCAACCGCCTTAACAGCTATAAGTCTACCGTCAGCACCGTAAAGTGCCGCCATAGCTGTACCCATAAATCCGTCTGCAATTGTTACGCCTATATTGGCTTCGTCAACATATGTCTTTAATACATTGATGTTGTTAACCTCAATTTCAGGTGTCGGCTGAGGCGTTACGTCTGCCTTTTCCTCCTCCGAAATTGTGAGATTATCAATATAAATATGTCTGTCCGCTGTCTTTGAACGGTATGACTGAATTTCAACACTCTTTACATCACCCGTTTCAGCACCCGTAAGCTTACCTTTAAGCACTGTTGTACCAAGCTTTATTGTTACAGTACCCGAGGCAAAGTCAATCTCATTCTTCACGTGAGTCGGCGTGCCGCTCATTCCGTCACCTCTTACAGAGGTGAATGCGTCCGTAAATGCTGAGCCCGATGCAATCACTGTTCCTGCAACACTAAGCTCACCGCTGTTATTATACTTGTCAAAATAACAGTCAACCAACTTATTGCCCTCTGTATCGGTTATTGTATATGCAAAGAACTGCTGTCCGAGTGCGGTCATATACGTATCAAACTCAACCGTTGTGTTGTTCTTGATTTCAGGCTCAAGTGTTATTGTGAGCTTGCCTGTATCTTTTGTTGAAGCATCAAACTTAACTGCTCCGTTCGCCTCACTCCACGATGCACTTCCCGAAATAACAGGAACATTATTTCCCGATGTCGCAGGCTGTGCCGCATTGAAGGTCCACGTTATTGACGGTGCAGTATATGGTGATAACACGTTACTCTCCGGCTTTGGAGTTGCAAGTGCCGCCTCCATCAGCTTGTGCGCCTCATCTACACTGTACACTCTTGTTACGCCTGTTTCCTCGCCTCTTACATTGCCCTCGCCTACCGATGCAATGTCCTTGTAGGTATAGGCATAATCGCTCACCTCGTAGCCGATATCCTCCATACCTGCCGCAATAATTGATGCGATAAGCATTGCTGAATGCTGTGTAAGGTGAAGATTATCCGCAACGTGATAGTTGTTTAATAACCAGTTTGAATCCTGAGTTGCAACTATTGCATCATTTACATACTTCATTGAGAATCGGTTAAGGTCAATAAAATCAACACCAATTTCCTTTGTAAACTCACCAAGTACATTCGTATTATTGGAATATGTGAAGTATGATTTACCCTGATACTTGCTGTTATATACCGGGCTCAAAAGTATCGGCTTTACGCCCTTCGACTGTGCCGCATCCACTATATTCTTTATATTAGCCTTTGCCGTTTCAATATCAACCTTATTCGATGATGAAATCGCATCATTGATACCGAAGCAAATAAGGATTGTATCGCCCGAAACCATTCTCTGTGTAACTGCCGCAAGGCTTTCATTATTCCACGTACCTGCTGTCGCACTCGGCTGACCAAAGTTAGCTATTGCGTATTTATCCGAAAGATACTTGTCAAGCTGTGTACCAAAGCCAGTAATCATAAGCTTTTCGCTATTTAAGTCACTGTCAGAAATCGCATAATAATTGGCTGATTCCGAGTCACCTGCAATCCAGATTACATTTTTTCTGAACTTCTCCGGCACTCTTACAATTGAAACCGAGGCAATTCTTTCATTGCTTCCGCTTGTGTTGCCGATTGTGAGGTCAACACTGCCGCTTTCAATCATCATACCCGGTGCTCCCATCAATGCACTTGACGTATCTCTGTTCTGCGAACTTGCTGATGTAGTGTTCTGGATAATCTGAACGCCCTCGGCATAAACGTCCGCACGTGCTCCGCCCTTGCGGTATACTGTTATGTCATAATATCCCTTCGGAACATCTGCCTTTATAACCGTTCCCGAATCAGGTCTGCATCCGTTTTCATTGATGCTTCCCGCTCCTGCAAGTCCGTAGCCCTTTGAGGATGAATATGAATTTGCACCCACCTTGACATAACCATTGATATATGGATCTGTTGAAGATGCAGTATTGGTAAATTCAAACCTGTATTCCGGAACAACGATAACCTCGCCGCCGCTTGTGTTATGAACCTTACCATTCTCTGCCGTTACACTTGTGTATGTGCCGTCTGCGAAATACATTCTGTACGTTGTATTATTATACATCACAAGCGAAGAAATGTCAACATATTCATCCGATGAAACCACTTCAACACCTGTGCCATCAAGCGGAGCCGGAGCAGGTGTGGGAGTTGCTGTCGGAAGAGGTGTTGCCGTAGGCTCGGGAGTTGCTGTCGGAGCCGGCGTGATAGCCGGATCAATTTCAGCAAGTGCGATTACCTCAGGTAATGCATCCTGTTTTTCGCCCGAAATAAGCTGTGATGCACGGCTTGTGATTTCCGGCAGGATATAGTCTGAGAATGTGGTGTAATAGTGGTTGTAATCCTTCCACCAGCCCATCATTTCCTCTGCTTTATTCTTTGCCGCCGCACGTGCTTCTATAATTGATTTACCCTCTGACGCAAGCCTGTTGTACTCAATACGTACATCATTTGTCATAAGGTTATCACTGATTTTACCTATATCTATAAATCCGATAAACCTCTCATCACCTGCTGCCACACGTTCATTGTACACCTCGCGGATTGCAACGTCATAGGCATTACTTCTCATTCCCTTGAAGAGAATGTTATCCGCATCATACACCTTACCCTCTGTTGCACCGTAGTTGCCTGACGGAGTATAGCTGCCTAAAATCACATAGCCGCCCATATCCTCTATCGCGTCTATATAGATGTTGTTATATTCCTTGAATACTTCCTTTGTTGAGCCCGAATCATTTGTACCCATACCACTGATTGATACAACATCACCCGGCTTTATGCTTGTCAAAACATTATTAAATAAGCCCTCCGAGTAATATGAACGATGCTGTCTGCCTGCACGTCCGCTGTTATAGAAGGTGCTTATCACACCCGAAAGTGCCGGATATTTTGAAAAGTCCGAGGTAGAATCACTCGTTATTGTATATGCCCAGCTTCCGTTCTGCTGAATTGTTGAGTCACCAATTGTAAACCACGCAGGCTTTGAATTTGCACTTCTTTCCACCTTTTCAAATTCAAGTGATGCTATCTTACCTTCGCCCGATAAGGTTATGTCAAGCACTCCGTCACCGAATACCGCAACGTTGAATGTGTCCTCACCAAGTGAATCCTTTGTTCTCTCAAAGCCTGTAAAATCAGAATTGATATATTCGCATCTGATTGTACCTTCATAGGTAGCCTTGACACTGTAAACATTGCCCGCTTCAACCTTTACCTTAAATCCGCCGCCACTCATATATCCGTCATTATCTGACGCTGTACCTGTTACACCATAGCCACGGTTATGCGAATATTCATCTGTGGCACTTACCTGTGTATATCCATCCTTCGCCGTACCAAATACGAACTTATTTCCGTATACACTTACCTTAACAGTCTTTGAAATTTCATTGCCGCCTTCATCTGTTGACGAAGCCTTGACAAGAATTGTCTGCGGCGATGCCATTGCAGTAACGGTCAGTATACCGTCAGCGGAAATCGAAACACCGCTCTGTGCATTTAAAAGCGAATATGTAATTACTCTGCCGCTTATCACGTCACCGTTGCCACTTCTCACCTCAGCACTGTATCGGTATGTGCTCTCATCATCTGACGGAATAGCGGCACCCGTTGCCGCCTCGGTAAATGCTACGCTGTCATTTGTGCCGATCACTTTAACTGTCGTCACGTATGATGCTGTACCGATTGTGACCTTGACCGGGATTTCTCCTGATGAAGCATTTGCTTCAACCGTTAAAACCGCCTTGTGCGAATCCTGTGCATCTGCCGCAATTGTGATACCCTCGGCAAATTCATCGTCTATCCTCCACTGTGCCGCACCTGTTGCGATATAGCCCTCCTCAGTCTTTGCCGATACGCTCATTTCAACAGCTACACTACCCTCTGAGGGAACATTTACACTGTCGGCTGATTTTGTAACGACAAATGAATTTTCATCCGTCTTGCAGTTTGAAATATTTACGTTGTTGAAGTCGATTGTTGAAGTAAGCGCTGATGTCTTTACTACATAATACACAAGCGATGATACATCATCAGCAAACGGAACGAAGTCCGTTTCGCCAAGCAAATTGCCCGACATATCATAAATTTTTGCACTGCAAAGCTGTGTTGTAGTGTCTGCACAGATTTCTATATGATACCACGTATTTTTCGCTCCGTCTGCAATCTTTGTGTCATTGAACGTAAATTCCGAGCCGTTAAATCCGAGATTAAATGCCGTCAAATCCGTAGTTGCCGCCGATTTTCCGTTCTTATAAACAATTGAACCGCTGTCACTGAAACGGATATCCTGCGTAAATACAGTCTGTCCTCCGACATCGCCAATCTTGTTAAATACCATTGCAGAGCCACTTGAGCCCTCACGGCTTAAACGCAGGAATTTGCCCGTTGCATCCTCTGTAAGTGCAACCCTTCTCGAGCCGCACGAGCCTGCTACTGCCCAGCCACCTAAAAGCGAATCCGAGCCGCTTCCGTTATCCGATGAAATCAGACATTCATAGCCCACTATTCCGCTTTCATATTTGTTATAATCTGATACATAGCCTGCCATCGGTAAAATAACAGTGCCATCGCGGCTTGTATCTGCAATAAGCATCAACGGCTTTGAAGCTGTCATGCTCCTGCCGTTGTATGTAACAGTTGCAGTTACCATACCGTAATAATTCGCAGACGTATTCTTTAATTTAAAATTAACCGAGCTTTGAGCAACTTCACTGACCTCTGCTGTCGCATAGCTGTCACAATATGATGAGCCGCTCTCGCCCGTCGGAGTGCCGTCCATTGTACGGAAGCCGTCAAATCTCCAGTCGATTTTATAGTCTGTTACTCTTGAATCCGGGTTTGAAACAAGGCTTGTGCCTCTTTCGCCAAGAATTGTAAGCGAAATTTCATTATCCGCATAGGTATCTCCGTCCGGTCCCATAACAAGCATTCCGTCTGCCGGGAATGAGTTGAACTCAACCGATGCGATATTTTCAATATAATCGGACGAAACCTCAGCTGTCACCGTCATATCATCTGTAACGGCATATGCCGCAAGCTGTGTAGATGTAAACAACGCACCGTTTACTCTCCAGCCGAGGAAATATTCACCGTATGCTGACATATCGGGTATATTGACCGCCGATTTTCCGTCAGCAACATACTGTGAAAATTCCGTAATTCCGTCATTGATTTTAACTGTATAAAATACCTCTGATAAATCCTCATCAAGTGCCTTTGATACCTTTATATTGTCAATACAGGTATCTGCATTTGTTGACGGTGAAAGCAAATGAATACACTTCCACGAAGTAATATCAGGCGACATATCAACCTTGCCGTGATAATACGTTGTTTCG
The DNA here is from genome assembly GCA_045540855.1 of Clostridia bacterium. GTDB lineage: Bacteria > Bacillota > Clostridia > UBA1381 > UBA1381 > UMGS1958. The sequence goes on along the minus strand of JAZQHZ010000289.1, from coordinate 23,343 downwards.
CGGTCAAGAGACATTATATATACAATCGCCGTATGCGTATCATAATTACCCACGACCTTTACGTGAAGCCACGGATTATCCGCAATTTCCGGTGTTTTAATTATCGGTGCTTCATAGCCTTCAAGTGTCAGTCCGCTGTCGTCCGCTGCGTTATTTATGACATAAAGGTCCGAGCCCTTCGGTCTTGCCATTGTAAATGCGTATTTTGCATTTGAATATCTGCCGTGGTTTGCATAAACAGATGACTTTGATTCAAGCAGCTCAAGGTCTGATACATTTACATCTGAGGTTGATTTGAAATCACACTCAAACACAAAATTATCCGTCACTGCTCCGATTTCGATATATCCCGAACGGCATGTTCCGCTTTTTCCCGATACAACCGTCTGATATTTTCCGATTAAGCTGTTTGCATCCGACTTGATTTTCATTGTACCCGCCGGAGATGTCCAGCCACCCGTTGCACCCGTTTCATAGCCTTCGAAGTTTTCTGAATATAAAATCTCTCTTTCCGGCTCATCAAATGCCGGAGGAGCAGTCATGTCCGGAGTTGCAGTCGGAGGCGGTGCCGCCTCAAAGCTCAGTGATGATACATATGTGGTTGTTTTTCTGTATCCCGCATAAAGGGTGTCTCCTGCCGACATTTCATATGTAAGGCTTGGACCATAGCCCTTATAGCTTTCTGTACCGCTCTCATTCATACATACACCTACATCCTTGCCCTTAATCGTTACCGTTCCGTCATATGGTGCAGTAAATGCAATATAGCTGCCCTTTGCATATCTGCCGGCACCGTTTGTTACAGTGCTGCTTTTTAAATACACCTCGCCTGCGGCACTTACATATGTTCCCTCATATGTAAGGTATGCACTTGTGTAATCATCAAGCTTATAAATATCTGTTTCCGTACCGTAGGCAGTATCTGCTCCGTCCTTTATAAGCCGAGTAAAATCGCAGGTGTAGACCTCACTCTCAGCAGCTGCCATAATAGATAATGGCATAACAGTCGGCATAAAAAGTGCCGTTGCCGTCAAGATACTGATTAGCTTTTTCATTTTCATAAATAATGCCCCTCTTTCTGGTTTTATCATTCTGAATATATAATAACATAACCTTTCAAAAATTCCAATTACAAATTCTATACTTTTGTTTGCATTTTATGACATATTGTGTTATACTATATATGAGGTGGTTTGAATGAAGGGTTTAAAATACGGAAATCATATACTTGGCGATAGCGAAAACGGATATATGTATAATCTCAATTACTCCGATGCATATAATTTTGATTCGCATCTGCATACGTGCTATGAATTTATACATATACTGAAGGGCGATTTTCTATACAGAGTAGAAGGAAATGACTACGTGCTTTCTTCCGGTGACCTTATTATGACAAATCCGGATGAATTGCATTCGTTCAGCTTTCCTAACGAGAATATCTATCGCCGTGAATTTCTGCACGTATATCCGGGATTTTTAAAACGTTTTCCCGAAGTGCTTGAATATCTCAATTCACGTAAAGCAGGAAAAAACAATCTTATACCGTCAGAATTCGTAAAAAAATATGGCATTGACACTACCTTCCGTAATATGGAAAAAAGCTGTCGCACACCGGATTCAGGGACGGATTTGCTGATGCTTGCATATACCGTAGAGCTGATTATACAAATAAAACGCATTTCAGAAAATGAAACAATCCAATATAAAACGCCTGTCATAAACGAAAAATCAAAAAGTATACGCTATTATATAGATACTAATTACGAAAAAAGCATAGCCGTTCCTGATATTGCAGAAGCAATGTATATGTCAAGTGCATATGCAAGCCGCCTGTTCAAAAAGGAAACCGGAATGACAATAAAGGCATATCTCAATATGCGACGTGTAACTCACGCAAAGAATCTGATGATGGAAGGTCGCAAGGCAACAGAGATTTTTGATAAATGCGGATTTTCGGATTATTCCACCTTTTACAGGGCATTCACAAAATTCGTCGGAATGACTCCTGAACAATTCAAAGAAAGTGCCAAGAAAAAATAACAGCCTGTTAAGGCTGTTATCAGCTTGTAGACATACCTGTCTACAAGCTGGCAGACTGCGAGAAATTAGGGCAGATTTTGCGAAAAGGAACTCGTAGGTGTACACGCACCGCCAAGAAGGGCGGGCAGCCGTAAGGCTGACTTCGGCGTAGCCGAATGTGCTGAGTTAGTACGTTAGCCTTTCTTTTCGTAAAAAACGCATAACGACGGGCGTTCCTCGATGGGACGCCCGTCGTTCGCAAAAGAAAATAAATTTCTAATTTTATATTTTTCTTATTTCGTTATGCGTGGTCTGACCAATTTGTCGACGGTCTGGAAAAAATAACAGCCTGTTAAGGCTGTTATTTTTGGCTGTTATATTTATACCTCTTCAAAAAGAACGGTCTCTGTTGCGAAATCTTCAAATTTGAAATCTATCTTTACTCCCTTATACATCAGCATATCTCCGCTATAAACCTTATTATTGGCACTATTGCGGTACTTTTTATCAGGTGCAAGTCCCGCCAGCTTTATCACTGCATACGGGTCACGTCCTGCCACAAGCACGCGACACGCAAAAAGAAACGCCTTGCTCTTATCCTTTGAAACCACCTGCCATGCACATTCATTTGATTCAAACGGACTTAACAAGCGATAGAAATCACCTTCGCACACAAGCCCTCTGAGCTTCTTTTCATATTCAACCTGTGCCTTGATTTCTTCAAATTCCTCATCCGTTGCCTTTGTTATATCCAGCTCATAACCAAATGTGCCGACATAGGCAACGTCTGCCCTCGTTTTAAGAGTTGTAGCTCTTCCGCACTGATGATTCGGCGATGCTGTTACGTGGCTCGAGATTGAATACAGCGGATAGCACATAGATGTACCGTACTGAATTTTCAGTCTGCACACTGCATCCGAATTATCACTTGTCCAGATTTGCGGCATATAAGCAAGCACGCCCGGGTCAAAACGTCCACCGCCGGAGCTGCAGCCCTCAAAGAGAATATGCGGGAATCGTTCCGTAATTGCAGACATTATCCTGTAATAACCCAAGGTATAACGGTGATTATAGCCCAGATACGGCATATCCGTAATCTGACGGTTCATATCCCATTTCACATATTCAATATTGGCATTGGCAAGTATCTTTGATACTGCATCAATTATATACTCGCAAACCTCGTCACGACTCAAATCCAGCACAAGCTGCTGACGCACCTCCAAGGGTACACGCTCCTTAACCTTAACTGCCCAGTCCGGATGTGCACGGTAAAGGTCCGAATCCGGATTCACCATTTCCGGCTCAAACCATAAGCCGAACTTCATTCCTATGTCATTTACCTTTTTTGCAAGCCCATCAATTCCCGACGGAAGCTTTTCCATATTCACAACCCAGTCACCAAGACTGCTGCAGTCATCATTTCTTTTACCGAACCAGCCGTCATCAAGAACAAACAGCTCAATTCCTGCTTCCTTTGCCCTCTTCGCTATATCAAGAAGCTTTTCCTCGGTGAAATCGAAATATGTACCTTCCCAGTTATTGATAAGTATCGGACGTTCTGCGTGGGTATATCTGCTTCTCATAAGATTTGTACGGTATAAATCGTGATATTCTCTCGACAAATCACCGTAACCGTTTTCACTGAAGCACATTACTGACTGCGGAGTGCAAAAGCTTTCGCCATCCTTCAGTGTCCACTTAAACTGATACGGATTAATCCCCTGGCAAACCCTGAGCTTTCCGAACTGATCCACCTCTGCTGCTGTGGAGTGATTACCGCTGTAAATCAGCGAAAAACCGTACACATCACCGTAAGTTTCGCTTGCATTTTCTTCTGCAATCATAACAAACGGGTTAATCTGATGTCCGCTTCCGCCTCTTGCATTTGCCGCCTCTGCCTTTATTCCAAGCCTTAACGGCGTTGTTATCATATTATTCTCTCTGCCCCACGTTCCCGCAAAGTGAATCATTTTATAATCGCCCGGTGCAAAATCGAAGCTTGATGAATATGCACTCAATACTTCCATTTCCTCGCCCGACTTATTCACAAGCACGCAATGCCTTGCAATGATATTATATTCCTCAAACACCGTATAGAAAAGATGTGCTTCAAGTCCGATTATTTCATCACACATCACCACTTCAAGTGTGTCGGCATTTTTATCGTTCTTAAGAAGCGATGGCATTCCCTCAGTCTGCACAACGCAATCATTATGTATAATATACTCCTTCACTACGAGGTGAGAAAGTGTGTTTTTGAATTTATTTGCCACCTGATATGCAGGCTTTCTCAAATCAGATAATCCGTATGCAGGATACTCCTGCGGATAGCTGTCAAGCGCAAACGCATTTGAAGTGAATCCGTATCGTTCATCCCATTCCTCTGTCATAAGTGAATAATCGCAGTCTGCAAGCTTTTTTCCGAAATGGAACTGCAATAAATCTCTGTCATCATTTTCAAACATAATATAACTTATGTCTCTGCCCTGAAGATGAATGGTTTTTCCGTTTTTGATAATCATTTTTAGTCCTCCTTTTATTTTGCCTTATGTGATAATATTATCACATAAATTTCATAAAATAAAGGTTTTTTTGTTGACAATAGGTGTCAAAATGTGATATTATAAATCCGGAATGGAGATGACGCTGATATGAAGTATTTTTCAAATGATTTTTATGTATACACCACCCTTGTCCCTACCGACCTGTATCCTGTACAATACGGCGAGGAGCAATGTAAAAAGGGACATTCCTTCGGCCCTTGCATACGAAGCAATTATCTTATACATTACGTATACAGCGGCAAAGGAATACTCAAAACAGGAAATAAAGAATATCACATAGGTAAGGGTGAAATGTTTCTTATTTCACCCGACGAGCTGGCTTATTACAAGGCAGACGATAACGAGCCGTGGCATTATGCCTGGATTGAATTCAACGGAAGCCTTGCCTCACATATGCTTGACTTATCGGGCTTTGCTTCTGCATCGGTCTGTCCTGACAACGAGCAGAGCAGTGCAGGAAAAGCTATGAAAGGATTTGTTAAATGCAGTGAGACGGATTTTGTGGCACTTATTCAGTGTCTGTGGAAATTCCTCGGGGAAGTATCGGACAAAAATGAATTGGCACCGTCACTCACCCACGAATATGTAAATAAGGCTGAAAATTATATCAAAACAAATGTACATAAGAAAATCACTGTTTCAGACGTTGCCGCATATGTGGGCATAGACCGGAGCTATTTGTCACGATTATTTCAGCAATACAAGAAAATCAGTCCGCAGAGCTATATTTTATCATTTAAAATGAACACTGCCGCAAACTATTTAAAAAACACCGGCATTTCCGTCAGCGAAGCGGCACAGAGTGTGGGCTATTGGGATATACGCACCTTCAGCAAGGCATTCAAAAAGCAATTCAATGCTTCGCCAAGTGCGTGGATGCAAAAAATAGAATGGAATAAATCCATCATATCATAAAATAAGGCGGCTTAACGCCGCCTTATTTCAGCTTATTTTAAATACCACAGGCTTATCCGAGTCTATCACGCCCGTTTTTATCTTTAAGCCGTCCTCGTCTCTTGTCCACTGCACCTCATTATCATAGCCTATAATTTCAACGTCATTTATAATTCCCGAAAAATCAGGCTTGTGCATATTGGCTGACTTTGCAAGCGATTTAATACAAATGCCGTCACAGCCTTTCATATTCAGACAGATTGCATATATACTTCCGTTATTCACCGTAAAGCGAATATCCTCACTTGTGAATTTCTTTGCCTCTGAATCCGCAAACTGTCCTTCCGAAATCTTCGTGGGACCCTCTGCTGATTTACGCCATACCTTTGCACCGTAAATCGCCTCACCGTTAACTTTGAGCCACTCACCGATTTCAAGCAGGATATTTCTGTCCTCCTCCGGAATTGTACCGTCCGCTTTCGGACCTATATTAAGAAGAAGTCTGCCGTTTTTGCTTACTATATCCACTAAATCGCAGATAATCTGTGTTGCACTCTTGTAGTTATTCCCCTCTGTATAGCACCACGAATTTTTCGCAACTGCCGTATCCATCTGCCATATATAAGGCTTTGCCTCCGCAAACTGACCTCTTTCAATATCCACCACACCTGTACCGAATGCAAGTGCATCGTGCTTATAATTTATCACAACACCCTCGCCCCACTCTTCGGCACGGTTATAGTAGTATGCCATAAATTTACGCAGATACGGTGCTACCGAGCTATGATGAATCCACCAGTCAAAATACACTATCTTCGGTCTGTATTTATCTACTATCTCACAGCAACGGATAAGCCAGTCATTTAAATATTCCTCTGTGGGTACCGGCTCAGAGAACGAATCGAAATGATCAGCCTCCTTCATCGCAGGCCAATAGAAATCGCCGCGTTTCATCGGCTCCTTTATGTCAGAATCAAATTCCTTTCCGTGTCCCATAAAGAACCAATGCTCAACTCTGTGGCTTGATGCACCGCTTACAAGCCCTGCTTTTTTACACTCTTTGACAAGCTCGCCGTAAACATCACGCTCCGGTCCCATCTTCGCCGCATTCCACTCCGATATATCACTCTCATACATCTGGAATCCGTCGTGATGCTCTGCTACCGGCATAACGTATTGTGCACCTGCCCGCTTAAACAGCTCAACCCATGCAGAAGGACTGTATTTCTCCGCCTTAAACATAGGAATAAAATCCTTATATCCGAAATCCTTATGATTTCCATAGGTCTTTATATGATGTTCATATTCCTTACTACCCTGTATGTACATATTCCTCGAATACCACTCACTGCCGAATGCCGGCACGGAATATACGCCCCAGTGGATGAAGATTCCGAATTTCGCCTTTTCATACCACTCAGGCACGTGATATTGCTGCAAGGATTCCCACGTGTCCTTGTATTTTCCTTTTGATATAACCTCGTTAATCTTGTCTAAATATTCCTGCATAGCTCTCGCCTCCTCAATTCTCAATATATACCTCGCACAAGGGCTTCATATGAGATAAGCTTTCCCATACCATCAGCTTATCTCCTGCACTGATATTCTTTCCTGACACAACCGCCACTCCGTCAGTAAAATTCAACGGAGCCATATCAGCAAAAATCAGCCTGTTATCTTTATATGAGGTATGTATCAATACTGCTTTTTCAGTACCTGCTGCTTTGACAGTCACTGTACCTGCTGAATATGTTATTCCATCAGGTACAGGCGTTGCTGTGGGAGAGGGTTCAGGTGTTGTGGATATTGGTATAACATCCATACCACTGATATATCCGCCATACTGCTTCGAACCCTTCGCAATATTTAAATCCAGCATACCGTCTGTCACCTCTACGGTAGCAGAATAACACATCGCATCGGTTGCAGCAAGATTTCCTGAGGACACGCCCTCAATTGTATAGTTTACGCCAAAGCCCGTATTCCAGCTTCCGTAATGAATAATTACCTCATATTTTCCGTTCGGTATTTCCGCTTTAAACTGCGTTTCTCCGTGAATCTGATCATTATATAAAGCTTCATATCCCGCTTCAATATTCCCCGGTGCACGTGTCATTCCCTCCTGCACAGATGCCTCACTGAATCCATATCCGAACTCTGATGAATATACCGTCGATGAAGTAACAGAAGTATATCTGTTTTGTGTTGCTCCATCACCAAAATCAAAATGATACGGGAGTGTCGGAAGCGGCAAAATATCCATACCGTTGATATATCCGCCGTATTTATTACCGCCCACATTGATTGCAACGTCAAGCACTCCGTCCGTCACTTCCACTTTCGTGCGGTATTGTGTGGCATCGGTCGCACTGAGATTTCCTGATTCCACACCTTCTATATTATAACTTGTGGCAAAGCCTGTGTTCCAGCTTCCGTAATGAACGGTTATCATATATTTTCCGTTCGGAAGATTTGATCTGAAGCTTGTCACTCCGCTTATCTGGTCGGCGTGCAGATTTTCATATCCCGAAGGAATGTTGCTCGGTGCTCGCTCCATTGAGGTCTGTGCGGTTAAATCCGTAAAGCCGTAGCCCGTTGCCGATGAATATACAGTTGACGCACTCACGCCGACATATCCGTCCTGAGCTGCTCCGTCTCCGAAATCGAAGTGATATACGGGCTCAGGCGGAGGTAATATTTCTAAACCGTTAATATATCCTCCGTACGATTTCGAACCTTTATTTATTATAAGGTCAAGCACTCCGTCCGTTATTTCCACCTCTGTCACAAGCTGTGCTGCATCAGTAGCCGCCAGATTGCCTGAATTTATCCCTTCTATGGTGTAATTTGTACCGAAGTTCGTATTCCAGCTTCCGTAATGTACTACTATGTTATATTTTCCATTGGGTATCTCCGCTTTAAACTGCGTTTCGCCCTGAATCTGATCCTCGTGCAGGCTTTCATAGCCCGTCGGGACATTTCCCGGAGCACGTGCCATATCGCTCTGTGCTGTGCCTGTAAATCCATATCCCGTTTTATCTGAATACAGCATCGAGGCATTTACTGATACAAATCCACTCTGAACACTTCCGGCACCAAAGTCAAATTTATACGGCTGTGCAACAACCGTTATTGCAAAAGAACGCTTCAGAGTGTATTCACCGTTTGTAATGCTTGCAGTCAGGGTTACTGTGGCATTTGCTGATGACGGTCGCTTAACTGACACAATCTGATTATTTTTAATAACAATTTCGCCCGATGAGCTGCTCCAGGTGATTACAGAACCGTTTTTTGTCTGCGTAGGAAGCACTAAATCCTCCGGTATCTTGATTAGTGATGTTGAAAGAGCTATTGAATCAGCGTCAGCTTTAGCTTTCTCATAATCCTCACCCAAGTCCACTGTCTGTGGCGAAAGTTTTACAACGCCCTCCGGAAACGCATTAACTGTAAGGTCGTTTATGTAGTACTCAATATTGTTATATCCCTGACCGAGATAATCAAGTGTTGCATCATTAACTGTCGGGTCAAGACCTCTTGCCAGCTCCCATTCATCGTTCATGCCGTCATTATCGCCATCCGTTATCTCCTTCTGAGTAATCGGCAACGGATAATATTCGTCATAATTCATTTCCTTGATATTATACTTTTCGATAGCTTCATTCAAATCAGTATCACTTGAGGTGAGCGTCGAAAAATCACGTCCGCCTGTAAGGTATCCGTTACCCGTGCGTGCCTCTTCCATCACCTGACGGTCTATTTTCGGACGTAAATCCGCACGTATTCCTGCTCCGGCGTAGGCAAGCACTGTATCAAATGCTTCGTCAGCAGTCTGTGCATTTGCCACAACAGAGGCATTGTTGCCGTATATGTCATTCACCGCAACGGGCTCTGTTATTTCATAATCTGCCTGAGTAAGCCCTGCACTTCCGTAATTCACGCCAAGCCAGTTATTTGTATTCATATCAGAATTATAATCCGCTCCTGTTTCTGTAACCATCTTGTTGCCTTTAAGATAAAATCTGTAATTTTCAGGAGCAGTGCCGCTGCTGATGCTTATATATCTGTTTCCTCCGTTTGTGGAAAGCCCTTCCTTGAAATAGTTTCCCACATAATTAACCCTTCCGAAGGTACCGTATGCAGTCTGATAGCCCCAGTTAAAGATTACGTTATTTACATAATCCAGAGGATTTTTGCCCGAAACCTTACCTCGGTAATTACGAGAAATATTATGTGCAATCATATTATGATGCCACGTGTTATGTCCTGCACCCATCATAACTCCAAAGCCGTGTGCACCCTTGGAATGATACGAAATGCAGTTTGCCGGACCGATAAGCGAATACTGCACTGTCTGCTGTGTGGCAGAATACAGACCGAACTGCTCATCATTCGCCCAACCGATTGAACAATGGTCAATCATAGAATTTGAGCCCTTACTTCCGCCCCAGGCATCACATTCACTACTTCCGTTTTCTCCGGGACGTGAGCTTATAAAACGGATAATGATGTTATCGCCTGCCATACCGATTTTGCCGCCACGGAGCGTCACTCCGCCGCCACCGGGTGCAGTCTGACCGGCTACGGTTATATTTCCTGCCACACTCACATCAGACTTCAATTCAACTGTTCCGCCCACGTCGAAAACAACTATTCTGTTACCTCTTGAAACCGCATCACGAAACGAGCCCGTGCCGCTGTCGTTCAGATTGGTAACGTGATACACCGTTCCGCCTCTTCCGCCGGTTGCATATTTACCTGCACCCTCTGCACCCGGAAATGCCACAATCGCCTCTGCGGCATTTATTGTTATGAAATTCGGAATAACGGCGTTTAACAGCGAAAATGCCATTGCTAAAGATATCAGCTTTTTCTTCATTTTTATAATCCTCCGTCATACAACAGATATTTACTCTATATTATTACAATAACACAGTTTTATAAACTTTTCAAGTACTATCTTCAAATCCAACGAAAGTACCGTTCAAAAAAAACGGTACTTTCGCAAAAAAATTATTTACTTACAAATACATATTCCTCGCCTGCTTTTGCATTTTCGATTGTGTATTCGCTGTTTGTGAACACCACATCTGCTCCGTTAAGGGCAAGTGTGTTACCCTTTTCGTAGCCGATTGTGATATTTCCATCTACTGCCGGAATAATCTTAATCTCTGTTGCCTTACCGTTCTCCCACTTGATTGAAACAGTTGCACCGTTCTTTGCCCTGATGCCGCTGATTTCACCGCTTTCCCACGCCGCAGGAAGTGCCGGTAAGATATAGATATCACCCGTATGCGACTGCATAAGTAATTCCATAACACCTGCCGCAGAACCAAAGTTACCGTCTATCTGGAACGGTGCGTGTGTATCAAAGAGATTTGAATATGTTTTCTTTGCAAGTTGGAATCTGAACAGCTCAAGTGCCTTGTCACCCTCTAATGCTCTTGCCCAGAGTAAGAACTTGTTCGAGCACGACCAGCCCGTCGAATCATCGCCTCTGTTTTTAAGTACAATCTTTGCACCCTCTAACAGCTCCGGTGTATCACGGTTTATAAGTGTTCCCGGATAGAGGCCTACAAGGTGTGAAATATGTCTGTGAACAGGATCACCCAATGCATTACCGCTTGCATCGGTGTTATAGGTTGTTTCCTCTGCCCATTCCTTGATTTGTCCGTCATCGCCAAGCTCAACCGGAATTTCAAGATGATTTCGGATTTCCTTCCACGCACTCACCTTATCTGCATCAACTCCAAGAGCTTCCGCCGCCGCAATCGTGTAATCATACATTCCTGCAACAAGCTGCAAGTCATACTTGATACCCTCGTGTGTCGGCCCCTGCTCAGGTGAACGTCCTGCCCAGGTGGTGTAATAGTAACCGTCAGGATACTTCGCTGTGTCCGTTGTTGTCTTTCTCATATTAGTGTAGAGATACTGCGTATAGAAGTTCGCAGCCTTTCTCATTATCGGATACAGCTCGTTTTTAAGTAGCTCCTTATCACCGCTTGTAAGGTATAAATCCCATAGGTTATACATAAGCCACGCTGTGTTACCCGGTGACTGAATATTTGTTGAGCCGGTCATATCCGTTGTACCCATAATCGCCTGCTTGGTATGCATGATAAATACATCGTCCTTGTCCGCTACGGAGTCTGTAAATGTCATCTTACCGTCTGCGAATGTGTATGATTTCGGAGTGACCTTATACATATTCTTTGCCGTAACACGGCCTGCCGGTATCTGAGAATTGAACCACTTTACAAGTGCCTTGCCGCTATCTAAAAGATTAGCTCCGCCCGCAAACCAGTAGTTCATTTCCATATTGATATTGATACAATAGCACGAGCCCCAGATTTCCGCAACACTCTGGCACCACTTACCCTGCAAGTTTGCCGGCATTGTATCTGAACGTGATGATGAAATCATCATATAGCGTGAGTAGTTATAGTGTAATTCCTCAAGATGCTTGTTAAGGCTCGCATAAGCACTGCTGTCATACGATACCTTTGTTACGCCGTCAACTGCGGTTGTTCCTACAACCTTGCTGTATGATGCCTGTAACTCATCTGTCGGAAGCTGACAGATTTCATTCTCGTCTGTTAATGAGAACTTAACTGTATCGAACTGTGACTTGTAATCAGCAATATGCTCTGCCTTTAACTCGTCATAGCTCATTGCAGCTGCAGAGTTTACTCTTGCAGTAGCCTTATCAATCGCTGCCGCAACTCCTCTTTTGCTCTTATAAGGAGTCTTTGTCATATCAACGCTTCCGTCTGCATTTAATACAAATTGGTCAGCATCGTAATCAGTAGCCGCCGCAACTATGATTGTAACACCTGTACTTCCTGCCACATTTACTGTGTTATAGCCGTCCGTAACTGTACCGTCGTCAGCGATAACCTTAATCTTTGTGCAGTATTCAAGGTCTGATTCCTGATTCCATGCAGCATTACCGCCTGATGAATACGGCTCGCTATCCTTGAGCTTACCGATAATTGTAATCTCACCGTCATTTACCGTAACCTTACCCGGATGCATTGATACAGGCTTTACGTCAAAGTTAAGCTCGTCTGCACTATATCTGAATACAAGTACTTCCTTCGGATATGATGCAAAGTATTCGCGGTTGTATTTAACTCCGTCATACTCATACTGAACGTGTGCAACTGATTCGTCAAGATTTAAGTCACGGTAATAGTTATTGACCTTTGCACCCTTTGGCATATTGAAGTCCACGAAAATATTTCCGACACTCATATAGCCGTTGATGCCCTCGCTCATATTTTTGTTTACCGTATTTGAGTTTACCTCTGTCTGTGTGCCACGATAGCCTGCCGCCCAGAAGGTTTCCTCGTTAATCTGAATCTGGTCCTTATCGGGCAGACCGAAAAGCATACCGCCCATATAGCCGTTACCTATCGGAAGAGCCTTCTGCTCCCAGTCTGCACCGTCACGGGCGTAGATACTGTTGTTTGCACCGTTTGACGATGCAAGATATGCTCCCGTCTTGTACCAGAGTGCATTATCCGTTGTCGGCGTCGGGTAGTTATCGTCATATGTATAGCTTACGTTAAGAGTTGCTACATCAACCAACTCCGGATCAATTCCGTACGGTACACCGTCAGGAGAAATAATTCCTGCGCCCATACCAAGTCCCGATTTTGCACCCGTTATCCAGTCTGCAACAAGCGGCACGTTTGTATATTCACCGTTTCTGATTATAACCACCTCGTCCGATACAACATTTTCTGTGCTATCTGTTTCTGTTGCAGCTTGTGCCACCGGCTTCATACCTGTAAGGCTATCCCAGAACATAAGCTTTGCATCCGAATCAACATCAAATACATTTTTACCACTGCTTAAATGCACCTCTTCAGATGAAGCCTTAATCAGTCTCTCGCCGTCATACTCTGCCTTAATCATTACGGCATCAATATCCTTATCACAGCTTACAATCGCAACTGACTTTTCATCGCTCTGTACAATATATGCCTTTATAAATGCCGCATCCTTAAGCTCCATATCAATGTCAACGCTCTGAACTCCGTCAGCAAGTCCGCTTAATGCCGCTGACTTTTGGGCAATAAGCTTATTCTTTGCATCAAACACCTTCACAATTGCTGTGTACTTACCGTCAGCCTCTGCCGTCTTTTCGATAATCAGGCTGTCAATTCCGCTTGCCTTTGTGATGTCAGTTTCGCCGTTTGCAAGCAGTATTCCATTAATTGTATACGGACTTGAAGCCGCATTTTCGTCTCTTACAGTAACAACAAACTCCTGTGACACCTCGCTTGTCTGCACACCTGCAACAGCAAGAGTTGCCTTTAAGGTTATATTTCCTGCATCTCCTGCCGTTAATGTACCGTCAGCTCTAATCACACTGCCGTAAGCCTCACCAACAATTTCCCACTTTGTGTCACGCTCAGGAAGAATTGTTCCCTGTGCCAACGGCATTGCAATATATTTCTTGCTTTCGCCCTTTCTTATTACCTCGTCACCGAAAATCTCAACTGCATCTGCATTACCCAAAGCCTTTAGTGTAAGAGCTACGCTCTTTTCAAGCTTGCCATACTTTGCACTCACCTTAGCCTCGCCCGGAGCAGCTGCATTTGTAATTGTAAGCACGCCGTTTTCATCAATGCTTATGCCATTATAGCCGTTTACCGAATATTCAACCTTTGCACTCTCATCAACACTGCCCTTTGAAATGATAGTGTCACTGTCTGCCAAGGTTGTTATGCTATTATAAATATCAGCCTTATACTGCACTGTCTGATTATCCGGCGTGATATACTTTTCCGTCACATCCGAAGTAAACTCCATAGTATCTGCACTGTCACAAACCTCAACCGAAGCAATTGCAACCGCACTCCACTTACCAAGTGCAATATCCATTGCAGATACATTCGCAGTAGCCTTTATGGTTGTTGTATACCATGCGTCAAATTCGCAGTTGTTCTGTAAATCAATCACTTCTCCATTAACTGTGATTGTATTTTCACTGTTTGCACTGCTTCTTTCTGCTGAACCGTTATTGGTTGCCTTTGGCTTTGCATAAGTAATCTTTATATACTTTCCTGCCTCAACCTCATTCGGTAAGGTCAGCTTTGCACTTACACTGCTGTTACCGCCCGAGCCGAGGAACAGGTAATAGCCTCTGTCTGCAAGTCCGTCACCATAAGGATAATAACCGTTGTTTTCACTTGTCTTGTTTCTTACTACAACGTTATTCCAGTTTGAAGTGTCTGTTAAAACCTTGAAGCCCGTATTTCCGATTGCAGTTTCCGAAAGTGCTGAGGTATTAAATTCCTTAACCTGATTATACGCATTTCCGAATGTATATATAATTTCGTCCGGAACAGGCGTAGGTGTAACATTCGGGTCCGGCGTCACCTCCGGTGTCGGAGTCGGTGTCGGCTCAGGAGTGGTTATCACTGCATCGTTTAAGACCTCAATTTTTGCAACTGCAACTGCACTCCACTTACCGAGCGAGAATTCAATCTGTGATACATCTGCACTTGCCTGCATAGTTGTTGTATTCCACTCGTCAAACTTACAGTCATTCTGTAAATCAATTGTATCTGTGCCTACTTTTATTGTGTTCGCGGTGTTACCTGATGTTCTTTCCGTTGTGCCGTTGTTAGTAGCCTTTGGTTTCGCATAGGTTATTCTTATATATTTTCCCGCCTCAACAGTGTTCGGTAATACTAAGGTTGCTCCCATTGAACTGTTACCGCCTGCACCAATAAAGAGATAATATCCGTTTTCGCTAAGTCCGCTTCCGTACGGATAATAGCCCGTATTTGTGCTTGCCTTATCTCTTACAACTACATTGTTATAGTTCGATGTGGAGGTTGATACCTTAAAGCCCGTATCACCAATTGCTGTCTCTGAAAGTGCTGAGGTATTGAAATCCTTAATGAGAATATATTCATTACCAAATGTATATACAAGCTCATCCGGCACCGGAGTAGGCACTGCTGTCGGTATCGGAGTTGCTGTGTTTGCAACGAGTGTATAGCTTTCACTCACATCCTCTGTAACAGTGAACTTATTCGATGACTCCATATATCCGCCGATTACTGTTTCGGTAGTTGCTCTGTATTCGCCCTCTGTGAGATTTACATTAATTTTACCGTTTTCATCCGTAACAAACGTTGTTGATACATACTCTGTTGCACCAATACCCTCGATTGTTACCTCAACATTCTTACAAGCCTCACCGTCTGCTGTATATGTAAGCTCAACTGCCTTACCCGGCTGAATTATGAGCTTCGGCGGATTTTCACTGTTCACGCCTGCAAGTGTCGCAACCGACGGATAATCCGATGCAAGACCTATACCGATTGTTGTGCCTGTATATGACTTGATATAGTCTGTAATATCAATTGCCGAGTAATTTCCTACCGGGAATATTCCTGCAGTATTAGTGCTTATCTTTCTGATTTCACCCTTTGTAATAGCTGCATAGTCCGGATTTGCATATGTTGCAGTATTATCCCAGTCGGTTGTGATTTCTGAAACTGTAACATTTCCGCTTCTGTCCTTTTCTATATTCGTTGTATATACCGCAAGCGTTGCTGATACAATTTTTGATAAATCAACGTCCGGCAAATCAAACTTAATAAGTGCATATGAATTTCCGTTTGTATATTTATTTACATACATTGAAGAATCCGAGGCAACATCTGTAACATCATTTAAGTCTGCCGTATCTGTGGCTACTACTTCAACTGCCGGAGTAATTTCCATTGCACCCTCATACTCTGCGATTACATTGTAGAATGAGAGTACGCTCTCATTTGTAATAGCATCAACAAGTGTCGGCGTGAATCGCTTTCCGTACATGCAATCTACCGCAACAACTCCTGAAAGCTCTTCTTCAGTTGTTAAAACAACCTTTGTATTATCAACGATTTCCGCATTTGTAACGGTTAATGTTGTACCCTTACCTGTATTTGAAGCGGTCATAACCTTGTTGCCGCCCTTGCGGACAACAAATTCCTTTGTTAAATCACCAAGGGCAATCTTATATCCGCCGCCGCTTACATTTGTGATGCCGATTCGCTTTGTTCCTGTTGCTTTTGTCAAACCTTCTGTATTCTTGAAAGTAAGAGTAATTTCATTTGTGCCTGTCACCTTTGCCTTGTCAATAGTAGGCTGTCTGAATTCAACTTTCGTGTCCCCGTATACAACATTCTTAGCCGCATTCGCCCACTTATTTCCAAGCTTTACGTTTGAAATTGCACTGTTGTGAATCGTGTCCCCTAATTCCAGTTCTCCTGTCCCCACAACGTACACATTTTCATATAAGCTTTCGTTTTGTCTCTGAACATCCTTCACAAATGACCACGCATCATAATAGCCCTGTGAGGAATTGCTGTCCTGATTTGCATCGTTGAGCTGTGTTGTGATTATCGGTGTATCCTCACCAAAGAATGCACGCATTTCATCAAATACCTTCTGCTGAAGATTCTTGTAATTGTACACGTAATTTTCATTTATCGCATCGTTACAGCCCTGATACCACAAGATACCCTTAACTCTTGTTGACGGCATCTTATCAAAGCACGCCTTTAAGGCATTGAAGAGATAGCCGCTGTTCGCATCCGAATCTCTTACTCCCTTTATCCACTGATACACATTTGTGCCGCCTACCGATGACTGCACTATACCTACCGGTACACCTGCATATTCCGAAATCTCACGTGCAAAGCTTGTCACCGGCGAGGTTCTTGTGCCGGACTTGAAGAAGCGTCCCTCACCTGCCGGGTGACTCATCTTCTGCCACTTACAGTCCTCCGCATAGATAATGTGCATATTATCGTTTACCGGATCCTGCGTATCAGGAGCAAATCCGTCCGTAATCGCACCCATATCCGTCATATTCGACTGACCTGCCGCAACCCATACGTCACCTACTCCGACCTGCTCATATACTACAACATTACCGAGGTCTGATGATACCGTAATATCATAAAGTCCCGTTCCGAGTGCTGTTGTATATATAAACTCACCGTTTTCAATCTCTACATCCTCGCTTGAGCCTGCAATCTCCACGCTTACACTTGTTGCATCCGAAACACTTCCCTTGATTGTGATTTCAGCAGTGTCAAATTCGTCTCGCTGATAAATCTGATATGACATCGGTGCAGATGTGATTGCTACTCCGTTTACATACTCTTTTTCCGTATCAAGTGACATCACAACCGTTTCACCCGAAAGGATTTCTATCATTTCACAATTGCGGACGTGCCTGAATTCCAGTACCCCGTCTGCATTTGTTTTTATCTCCTCCGAATTTAAAACAGTGCCGTCCTTAAGCATCTGATTTACCGTATAGGTAACATCTCCGCTTTCCATATACGCACGGAATACAGGCTGATTTATTCTCATTCCCTGAATCACATCGGGAATTTCAGTTATTGCTTTTTCAGCCGTATCGTTTGCATAGCAGGTCTGCGAGCCAACTACATTCTGATGTGTGAATGTGCCAACCGCAAAATCTGCAGCCTTTACCGGTATTACTGAGCTTAACATTGCAATGCTCAGAATACACGAAATCATTTTTTTCATAAAATGTTCCTCCGTTCTTTATTCTTTAACTCTATTATATATCAAAAAAATCAGTTTTTACATATGTTTTGGTCAGTTGAAGTTATCAAAAAGTCAGATTTTTCCTTTACTTTTTCATTCATCTGTTGTATAATGGAATAAGAAGAGGTGATTTTATGGACGTGCATAATCAGAATCAGATTTTAAACCAGAAAATTTCAAAGCTGCAGACAGAGTTCATTTTAATCGACCACGGGCTTTGTCCGGACTGGTCAAGACTGCCGCATAAACGCCGCAGAGATACCGTTTATTTTATCCTTGACGGTCAGGGCAAAATAACAATTAACGGCAAGGAATTTTATCCGAAGAAAAACAATCTTGTTCTGCTTCCGAAAAATTCCATTGTTTCGCTCTATTCTGAAAATGAAACCTGCTATAATAAATACTGGTGCGAATTTCTGATGCACTTCGACGGAGTTTCCCTTTTTGATGTGGTAGATTTTCCGTATATGATTGAAGCCGCAAACCCCACAAGGGTTATTGAACTTCTGGATTTGCTTGACGAGCTGCATTTAAAGCAGGATACCTTTTCTGCATTGCGTATAAAATCCGCACTTATCGAGCTGATTTCAATGTTTCTTGAAAACACCTCGACAGTCAGTGCCCTTTCCGATAAAGGCTCTGCTTTTATTGACAAAATGAAAAGCTTTATAAATTCGCACATAACCGGGGACTTATCAGTAAAAGTTCTTGCACGTGAGATGGGCTTTAACGAAAAATATTTCATTGACCTTTTTAAAAAGCACTTCGGAACAACTCCGGCTCACTATGTCAAGTCCACCCGACTTGAAAAAGCCAAAAACGAGCTTTTATATACCGATGAAAAGGTTTTAAATATCGTAAACCACACCGGCTATTCAACATTGCAGAAGCTGTCTGCCGATTTCAAGGCATACACCGGCTTTACTCCGTCTGAATTCCGCAAAAAATTCAAATAGCACGCATATTCCAATTTATATGATAAAATATTTTCGAGGTGAAATACAATGGATAAATTTGAAGGAAAGCTTTCCGATAATTCGGTATGGGTAACGCTTACACCTACACCACTTACTCAAACTCTGCCCTTCTATATTTCAGAAGCAGGGCATTTCAGTGCATCTGAGGATTATATGGTAAAGCGTGACCATCACGATAGCTTTTTGCTTTTATATACCTGTAACGGTACGGGCTGTGTAAAAACCGGAGATATAACTATGCAGCTTCCCCGAGGCTTTGCAGCTATTATCAATTGCCACACCGCACACGAATACTGTGCACAGTCAAAAAACTGGGATTTCCTTTGGCTGCATTTTCACGGCAGCTGCGTTGAGGCTTTGTTCGAGGTGATTCATCCGGGAAATTCGGTGCACGCAATAAATATGGAAAACGATGAGAATTTCCGACGCAATATTTCAGCTATCATAGATAATGTAATTAAAAATGATATAAAAAGCAATCTGAACATTTCATCAATAATCCATTCCTTGCTTAATTCAATGCACACCGCAGGCATCGAGGTGGAGGAAAGCAATCAGAAAAAGGAATCAACCGAGGATATACGCACCGTTCTGGATTATATAAAAGCCAATTATTCACAGCCCATATCCATTGATGATATGGTGAACACGATACATATTTCCAAATATCATTTCATACGTCGGTTCAACCGAATTATGGGTGTCACACCATATAATTATCTGACCAATTACAGAATCACAATGGCAAAAACCCTGTTGCGTACAACGAATAAATCAGTTGCTGAAATCGCTGAGGAATGCGGATTTCTTGATACAAGCAACTTTATAACCCAATTCAAAAAACGCACAGGTCAGAAGCCCTTGCAATACAGACGTGACTTCAATTAAAAAAGCTGTATAAAGTGATTTTCACTTTATACAGCTTTTATTTATTTCTCCGTTGGCTCCATAGTGTCAATGTCATTCCAATAGAACACCTTCTGTGTTAGTGTTTTTTCTGTATTTACAGCCTCTGAAGAATAAATTTCAGAGGTTTCTACGCCCGTCAGTCTGCCATCTTCACTATAATCTGCAACTATTTTTGTTATCCTTGCAGGCTCAGGAGTTACTTCCGGCTCTGCTTCACTAAGCATACCCTCAAGCACCTCAACCACTGCGGGTATGTAAAACTCTCGGCAGCATTTTTCGTTCGGATGCGAGCCCTTACCGCCGATTATGTATGTTGACATTTCAGAAGCATTACGGGTATCAAGCGTATTGCCTGCCTCGTTCACATAGTTGTACATATCAACAACCTCTATGCCCCATTTTTCACACATTTCAACACTGAGATCACGAAGCTTTGTCTGTATTTCAAAATTACGTCCGCCCGATTTGTGAATCGTAACAAACACTACCTTACTTTCAGGCCATTTCTGCTTTATTGCATATACTGTTTCTTCAAATGCACCGCAGAAGGTTGAATTATCAAAGCTTGTTGTACCCTCCGGTGTTATTTCTCCGTAGCACTGCGTAACATCCCTGCTTGCACCGCTTGAGTTAAACGAATCCGTTTCTGCACTTCCGTATGCATCATTGGTGTAGCCCTCAAACACTACAAAATCCGGGGCCTCAGCAGGTGCATTATTTATCTGTGTCAGGACTCTGTTGCTTCCGGGCATTATAGTTGCACCGTTTTTAGCCATCATATTGAGCTTCATAGAATAATCATCGGCAATAAGGCACATAAACGATTTTGCCGGAGCATTGTGACCGTATACAATACTGTCACCAAACGCATAAACTGATTTATGATTTATAACGCTCTCCACATCCGGCTGAGCCGGAATTGCATCACCGGTAATCTTAATTGCAAGGTTATCAAGGCAAACCGCACCGTTTGTACTGGGCGCACGTAAGTAGAATGAGCCAAGGTTGCCTTCGACAGCACTGCTGTAAAAGTCCTTTGTCTTTTCCCATACTTCGCCCGCTTCATTTGTTAATTTGATTGCAACTGTTGACTGTCCGAAATCGGCGTTTAGCTCAATATGAACCCACGTCCCCTCAAATTTCTTACTGTCTGATGCACTTGCACCGGCATATTCGCCGTTTACTTTTATACCTTTTCCGCTGTCGTATTCCATAAGGAATATATGTCCGGACGAAGAGCTGTTCACTCCGTACTGTATATTATTGCTGCTGAATGACGGATTTGTATTGCTTATTGCAAATTGTCCGAGCTTCGGAGATGATTGAGCTGTCGCAAGCATTACATCGGCTGATATTTTTACTGTCTTATTTTCCGTATCAACCTCATCGAAATTCATATAAGCACCGTTTGATGAGGTTGTCGTAGTCTGCTGCCAATATTTTGTGCGGTTCGATTCTATTGTAGGTGAAGCTGCGTTTTTTCCTTTATGAAGCTTTGTAGTATCAATAGTATAGTTTTCAAAATCCTCATAGAAATCATACTGCATATCATTGTTAAAGACAAGCGAAACATTCATTTCTTCCGCATACAGCTCAGGAATCTGCGATGTGCCTTCGTTGAATACATAATGATTGTACTTACCGTCAGCCGTTTTCACAGCAAAATTACACTTATATTCCTCCGGCAATACATATGCACTTCCTTCTGCGTAGCTTTCTGAATATACCACGCTGTCTTTGATGGTATTTTTCTCCTCATCAATATAATTAATCGTTATTGTTGCTTTCATATTCCCCTCCGCAATAACTGCCGGTACTATTGATAACAGTACCGCAAAAATAACAAATAATGAAATAATCCGTTTCATAACGAAACCTCCTTACTTTTTCTGTTATTATATCATAAAACCCAAAAAGAATCAACCGGAATATTTATTAAAGGCATAAAATACTCAAATAGCGGCTGATAAAAATCAGCCGCCCAGCTTGTAGCCAAACCTGTCTACAAACTGGCAGACTGCGAGAAATCAGGGCAGATTTTGCGAAAAGGAACTCGTAGGTGTACACGCACCGCCAAGAAGGGCGGGCAGCCGTAAGGCTGACTTCGGCGTAGCCGAATGTGCTGAGTTAGTACGTTAGAGTTTCTTTTCGTAAAAAACGCATAACGACGGGCGTTCCTCGATGGGACGCCCGTCGTTTGTAAAAGAAAAATAATTTTTAATTTTATGTTTCTTTTTCTTTGTTATGCGTGGTCTGACCAATTTGTCGACGGTCTGAGCGGCTGATAAAAATCAGCCGCCTTTAAATACTTAATATATCTTAATATCATCAGGAATTGCATGGTCACTTGGCATATCCACTCCGCTAAACACCTTTTCCCAGGTTGTAAGTTCATCCAGGCTTGACCAGAACTCATCATTTTCATCAAGTCCGAGCGGCAAAAATGCCAGTGTTGCCATATAGAGGCTTGCCGTTGTTGTATAGCTCTGACATATTGCCGGCTGATGTCCGCACACTCCGATATTTAAGAAGCCATCAGCTCTGAACGTGTCGGGAGCATCAAGTGTTTTCTTTATAACCCTTGTAAGTGCAATACGTGCCATTGCAGGAGTTACAGTGTCAGGAAGCTTCTTCCACAATGCCGCCTGTGCAAGTGTCTGGAATGCACCGCATCTGTATACAAGCGATCTTCCGAACGGCGGATAAGAGCCATCCGGCGAAATTGACATTTCCTGAATAGCTGCATATCTGACAAAGCGTTTCATTGTTACTCTGTATATTTTTTCTCCTACCGGCTCATCAGGGCTGTAATTATGATGCTTTTCTATGTAGTCCTTATAGAACATCTCAACGAGATGTGCAAGCATCGGATGCATTACATAGCTGTTATAATAGTCAAGCTGGAAAAGCGGCCCGTCCTGATAGAAGCCGTCACCTGCATACCACTGCTCAAACTGACGTATTGCATAGTCAATACGCATAACATCATAGTCCTCACCTAATGCGTATAAACCCGCCTCAGTTATTGCCATAAATATTATCCAGTTATTAAACGGAGTACGGATATCACGTGTAAGTCTGAAGCACTCGGCAAGATTTTTTCTTGTTGTTTCGCCAAGCTTTTCATTAAGCTCCTTCGGTGCTCTTATAATTGCAAGGGCAAGATACGCCGCATCTACTGCCCACTGCATATTCCACTTTTTCTCGCCCGTACTGAATATGCAATAGTCCGGTGAATTTTTATCAGTTGCCTCTGCAATTGCCTTGCGTGACATTTGTGCAAATTCAAGCCTGAGCTTTTCTTCCTCCGGATTTATCGCCGGTGTTTCAAGCCACGGAGCAAGTCCGCAGAGAGTTCTTCCAAGAATTTCAAGTCCCTTGTA
>JAZQHZ010000288.1:0-13637 GCA_045540855.1 Clostridia bacterium | reverse complement strand
GTGCAATGCTTTCTATTTCCTGCTCAGCATTGATATTATCCGTCTGGGCTATTATTTTATCACCCGCTTTTCTTCTTGTCTCCTCGTCAAAGCTGTCGTTTGAACAGGTCTGATTAAGTATTTCAATCGCCTTTGCCCTTGAATTTTCACGCTCGTATCTCGCATTTTCAAAGTAGTTGCCGTCATTATCGCTCTGTGTTTCAACCGTTGCTTCCTCGCTTTTCTCCGGCTCACTCTGCTCCGCCTGCACTTCAACGTTTTCCACCTCAGAATTTACAAGCTGTGCTTCGCCAAGCTTTCTGCCCGTTTCTATGTAGCTCTCGCCGTCAGTTACTGTCATTGTATCCTGATACGACCAGTTCAGATATCCCGCACAGCCGATAAGCACCACAAGTGCGGCGGCTATCATTTCTTTCTTCTTTAAAATCATCATCCTTCTCATTCCTTTCTTTTTTTGTATTTAAAAAGCACTTTTATATACCCGTACTCTTGATATTGAAACACCCATTGCCGCCGCAGCCGCCTGCGCCAACGAATGCTTCACCTCGGCATTGCCTGCCCCTTGTGCTACAACCAATACTCCCTTCACCTCCGGATAAAGCTCCTGTATCACTACCGGGTCATTACCTGACATCACCGCACGCTTATCCGTCTGACTTGATTTTTCCTCATTTTCAGATTTCATTTCATATGCTATGCTTGTCTCTGAGCCGCCGTAATATGTAATCATAACCTCAACCTTCCCTGCACCGCTGATTTTCGATAAAATATTTTGCAGCTGTTCCTCCTGGCTTTGCACATCAAGAGAATTTTGCACCTCCTTTTTTTCTTCATTTCCCATAAACGTCATGAGGAAAATCCCTATTATTAATATTAGAGCAAGCATCAGATTATTCTTGTTTTTAAAAAAATCCACCACCGTCTGCAGTTGTAATTTTTTCAACGCCGTACACCTCGCATAGTCTTTTAGCCGCTTTTTCGCTTATTTTTTTATTTACCTCAATGGCTTTTACACCCGTAATTTTACCCTCGTCATTTACTCCCACACTCGCATTTGCCTTAACCTCTGCACCAAATTCGGATAAAAGCCTGTTTTCTATATCCTTGTTTATCCTTTTAGTCAGCTCCTCTTCTATCATATCCATACGCATTTCCTCGCCCTGCGCTATTTTCTCCTCAATATCCATCTCCGAAAACCCCGAAAATATATTATCGGGATTTATCCTAAGCACAGGTGCAGTTACCGTACACAATATAACTATGCCGCTCACAAGCCCGACATATTTTTTCCACTTTTCCGGAACCATCAGCGATGCAATTCCCGATAAAAGTGCCGCCGATATTACTGAAATTATGTAGCCTTTCATATTATCTCCTAATTTGTCGCCGCCAATATTATACACAAATTCAACACAAACAGCACCGCACTCATTACGGTCAGGGCAAATATTCCTCCTACCGCCGAGGACATATCAGCAAGCATCGTGCTTATCCGCTTGTCCGCCACCGGCTCTGTGATTGCACCGGCTATACGCAGCATAAGATGTATTGCTCCTATTTTAAGTATGGGAATGAGACAGATTATACACGTCATAATAACTCCTGCTGTTCCCACTGCATTTTTCATCAGCCTTGAGCCGCTTATTATTGTTTCAAGTGTATCGGACAGAAATCCACCCACCACCGGCACAAGCGTTCCTGCGGCAAATTTCATCGTCTTTGCCGTTACGGCATCCAGCGACGGTGCACTGAAGCCATAGATTGTGCTTATACCCGTAAACACCGTTATCACCGCCGTCATTATCCATTTATTGACCGAGGTCACCGTCCTGCACAGTCCCGAAATGCGGTTTTCACCGCCGATATTTCCCGACACCGCTATCAATGCACCGAATACACATAGCGGTATCATAACCTTTTCCACCAATATTCCCACCACATAAATCGCAGACGATAACACAGGATGAAATGCCGATGCACTTACCGTATTTCCGCAGGCTATCATCAGCATCATAAGTACGGGCGAAAGCTTGGTTATAAACGTTGTCATTGCCCCTATTACGTCTCTTCCGTATTGCAGGGCAATATTGAAGCAGTTGAGGGCAAGGGCACTCATCACCGTAAAGCAACAAAAAAACGCCGCCTCGTTGCCAGTGCCGATACGGTTGTCCGACAGAAGATTCAATGCACCCGATATTATCGCAATGACAATTAGCATCACAATTTCACCCGTACATTCACGTATCTCCTTTATAAACATATCCGCCACAGCCGATAATATTTTCACCGGCGAAATATACCCGTTTCCGTTTACAATATCCGTCACTATGCTGTTATACTGATGCTCGCCGCTGATATGTGTCAGCTCCTCGGCATAAACCGTTGATGAAAGCAATATTGCACACATCACAAAAATCAAAACCCTCACCTTCATACAGCCACCTGTGCCACCTTCAGGCAGATTCCGAGAAAATCAGAAATTACGGGCATTGTAAGGCATAAAATAAAGATTTTTCCCGCAAGCTCGCATTTGGATGCAATTGCACTTTCACCGCTGTCACGAAGCATATCCGCACCGAACTGCGTTATGTATGAAATGCCTGTAACCTTCATTACCACCTCTATATATGTATTGTTAAGTCCGCCCGCTCTGATAATTTGCTTCACCTCGTCCACTACCGACAAAATCGGCTGATATACAGACATCAGCACCGCCACTCCCACCGCAAGTGCAACAACCGTGCCAAAAGTTGCATTATAGCTTCTCACCGTCACCGCCATTATTCCGCCGACAATGGCAATACCTGTTATTCTGAATATTTCATTCATAGTCCGAATATCCTTTTTATTCCCTCAAATAATCCGCTTATCTCCTGAGACACTGCATATAAGCCTCCCGCAAGCCCTGCAATAACCACAAGCAATGCTATATCATCACGTCCTGCACGTGATAAAAGCTGATTAAGTGCGGCTATTATTATTCCTGCTCCGGCAAGCTGAAATATCAAATCAACATCCATATCCTTACCCTTTCATTATATCAGAAGCAATACGGCAAATATCCCAATTAATATTGCTCCACGGCGATACAGCACACCCGATTTTTCATAATTTTGCAGTGCTTTTTTACGCAGCTCATTTGCAATTCCCGCTACATACTCAATATGGCGAAGCTGTCCCTGCACGTCCGTTTTTCCAAGCTTCGATGCAAGAAGTGAAATCAGCTGTGCCTCCTCACCCGTCAGCCTACTGATTTCAACCGCCTTTTCACACGCCGAATTTATCCCTTCGCCTTCAACATATTCCGCCAGAAGCATAAATATCCGGGCTCCGCTTATCCCTGCCACGTTTTCAAAGGCTGATTTCAAATCACTTACCGAAAATGCAATTTCGGATTTTAACAGCTCAAGTGCGGTGATAAATCCTTCCAGAAATTCACGCCTCTGCTTCAATGCAAGGCTTGCCCGCATTCCGCACCACGCAATTGCGGCAAATATCAGAACGGCACCAATAAGCCTCACAGCTCAATCACTCCTTCAACCGCAGGAAATCCGTTGCGTTTTGACAGGGTTATAAACGTTTCAAAATACGGCAGTGCACGTGATAATTCCTTATGCCCTCTCACCTGCTCCACTCCGTAGCCATGGATTGTTGTTATTATTTTCGTGCCGCTGTTTATGATTTTCGTAATCGCACCCACGTCAGAGCCTGTACCAATTTCGTCCGAAGCAATCACCTCCGGCGACATTGCCCTGAGCATCATAAGCATACCTGCCGCCTTGGGTGCACCCGAAAACACAGAGGTAGACATTCCCAAATCAAACGCACTTTTACCGTTGTGCATAGCCGCAATTTCACGTCTTTCATCCACCACACACACCCGCACTCCCATATCCGAAATACGGCGTATTATATCACGAAGCATAGTTGTGTTTCCTGCACCAGGCGGCGAAATAATTAGCGTGTTTCTCGCTTGTCCGTTTTTTAAAACTGACTCAATGACCGCATCCGCTACACCCTTAATCTCTCTTGCTATCCTGTAATTCAATGCCGAAATTTCCTTCACAAACACAACCCGTCCGTCACGTATCACTGCACTGCCACACAGCCCTATACGGTTACCGCCCTCGATTGTGATAAATCCGTTGCGTATCTCGTCCTCCACCGAATATACAGACGATTTTGAAATAAGCTCCATTGCTTCATCAATATGCGAGGTGCTAACCCTGAGTGCCTGATACGGATTGTCCGTCAAGCCGGAATGAGAAAGAAATTTTCTTGCACCGGGATAGTAAATCGAAACCGGTCTGCCCGGCGAAAGATGAATTTCATATGCATCTGAAATATCTGCCTCATAAAAATATCGCCGCAGTGAATACGGAAGGTAGGCTATTATATCATTTATCCTTTGCTCTGTATTATTTGCTATGTACATTTTCGTCGCTCCTTTCTCTATCATACTATTTCGGACGAGCCGCATTTATGACTGTAAATTTTAATCCTCACACAGCCTTGCTATTTTCTGACGTTTATGCTATAATATAGAAAAACACAAAAAGGACTATTGCTATGAATAACATATCAGGTGAAACAAAAATTCCGTTTCTGACAGTGACGGAGCTTGAAAATAATATTGACAAGGAAATCACGATAAACGCCTGCGTGAACAAAATCAAGAACACAGGCAGCTTTTCGTTTGTATATCTGCGTACGGGAAATATGCTTTTGCAGGGCATCTATATTGCTGATAAGTGCAAGGACACGCTTGATAATATCTGTATGGGCGTGTATGTGAGGGCAAATGGAATTGTCAAAAAGGAGGAGCGTGCTGAATATGGGTGCGAAATATTGCTCACCTCAATCACTCCGCTTTCGTTCCCGAAGGAGAAATATCCCTTGAACGTTGCCGACAAAACCCTTGCCGCAACGCTTGAGGTGAATATGGATAACCGCACCGTTGCACTCCGCCATCCGACCAAAAAGGCAGTGCTTAAAATCTGCGAGGGCGTGGTACGGGGCTTCAGGGATTTTATGCTTGATGAAGGCTTCACTGAAATCCACACACCGAAAATAAGTGCATTTGCACCTGAAAACGAGAAAAATGCAATACGGTTAAAATATTACGGAAATGATGCGTTTCTCACGCAGTCACCGCAGCTCTACAAGCAGAGTGCCGTTGCATTTTTTGACCGGGTTTTCGAGGTAGGTGCGGTATATTACGCAGGCAAGCATAACTCGGCAAGGCATCTGAGCGAGTATGTATCGCTCGATTTTGAGCTTGGATTTATCGAGGATATTGAGGACGTTATGGGCTTCCTCACCGCCGCAATCAGGCAAATTATATCAACGCTCGACAAGAAATATCAAAATGAATTAAATATACTTGGTGCCACTCTTCCCAACATCACATCAATCCCCTCAATCACCTTTGATGAGGCAATGCAGAAGTTAAACAAGGATTACGAGCAATCCGACCTCGACCCGACAGACGAGGTGCGTTTATGCGAAGGCTGTGATTTTCTGTTTGTGACGGACATTCCGAAGCAGCCGTATTACAACAAGAGGGGCTTTGTGCTGTTGTTCAGAGGAATGGAAGTGGCACAGGGCGGTGAAAGATTTTGCGATTATGACGAGCAGCTTGCAAGGCTTGGTGAAGAAAACGAATTTTTAAATCTGCACCGTTACGGCGTACCGCCGCACGGTGGCTGCGGAATCGGGCTGGAGAGATTTGTGATGAAGCTTTTAGGCTTGGAAAATATCCGAGAGGCATCACTGTTCCCACGTGATATGCATCACTATGGGATGTGAGTAAAAATCCACAATCCATCCCTATATTTACAGGTTTTATTTTACAAATAAAATCTTGACAATCGGAAATATTATGGTATAATTAGAGTATAATTTAAAGAGCGTTCACGTAGGGCAGGGGCTTGCTCCTACCTCAAATGTGCAATTTTTACGGCAGGAGCAAGTCCCTGCCCTACTTTTGTTATTTTAGATGTTGGTGTGTAGGGGCAAACCTTGTTCGCCCGGGATCATAACTGAATTTCGTCAATCGGGCGAACACGGTTTGCCCCTACAATTTCAATCCGCATCACCGCATCTTTTTACATATTTATGGAGGTATTTTATGGAAAACGGAAATGTAGCCTCAATATTCGGCGAAAAGGTCTTTAATCTTCCTACTATGAAGGAAAGACTTCCCAAGGATATTTACAAGTCACTTGTGAAAACCATAAACGAGGGCAGAAAGCTTGATTTATCAATCGCTGACGTTGTTGCAAATGCTATGAAGGACTGGGCAATTGAGAACGGCTGTACTCACTATACTCACTGGTTCCAGCCGCTTACAGGTCTTACAGCAGAAAAGCACGACTCCTTCATTCAGCCCACAGATGACAGAACTGTCATTATGGAATTCTCCGGCAAGGAGCTTGTTATGGGTGAGCCGGACGCATCGTCGTTCCCTTCGGGCGGACTTCGTGCAACCTTCGAGGCTCGTGGCTACACTGCATGGGACCCGACCTCATTCGCCTTTATTAAGGATCATTCCTTATATATTCCTACCTCGTTCATTTCATACACAGGCGAGGTATTAGACCAGAAAACTCCGCTGATGCGTTCAAACGAGGCAATAAACATCGCCGCAAAGCGTGTGCTTGCATTATTCGGAAAGTACCCGTCAAGAGTTATTTCATACGTAGGTCCGGAGCAGGAGTATTTCTTAGTTGACAAAAAGCTTCGCTCACAGCGTAAGGACTTACTTTTAACAGGCAGAACCCTTTTCGGTGCCAGACCTGCAAAGGGACAGGAAATGGATGACCACTATTTCGGTCAGATTAAAGAGCGAGTTGCTCACTTTATGAAGGACGTTGACGAGGAATTATGGAAATTAGGCGTGCTTGCAAAGACAAAGCACAACGAGGTTGCTCCGTCACAGCACGAGATAGCACCGATTTTCTCAACCGTCAACATTTCAACCGACCACAACCAGCTCACAATGGAGATGTTAAAGAAGGTTGCAGACCACCACGGCTTATATTGCCTGCTCCACGAAAAGCCCTATGCAGGAATCAGCGGCTCAGGTAAGCATAACAACTGGTCAATCGGCACTTCGGACGGCGAGCTGTTATTAAAGCCAGGCAAGCACCCGGAGGAAAATGTTCAGTTCCTCTTATTCCTTGCCGCAGTTATAAAGGCAGTTGACGATTACAGCGAGATTTTAAGAGTATCGGTTGCAACCGCCGCAAACGACCAGCGTTTAGGTGCAAGCGAAGCACCGCCGGCAATCGTTTCAGTATATCTCGGCGACCACTTAAACCTTGTGGTTGACCAGCTCAAGGAAGGCAAGGGCGTGAAGTACGAGGACGGTCAGCTTATCGAAACAGGCGTTGAGTCACTGCCGAATATCGCACGTGACAACACCGACCGCAACAGAACCTCACCGTTCGCCTTCACAGGTAACCGTTTCGAGTTCAGAGCACCGGGCTCATCACAGTCAATCGGTACTATTAATACAATTATTAACACTATCGTTTCAGAAACTCTCACGCAGTTCGCAGATGAGCTTGAGGGCAGCATCAATATCAGAAAGGATGCACTTGATTTAGCTATCAGAACCTTCAGAGAGCACGAAAGAATTATCTTCAACGGCAACGGATACAGTGACGAATGGGTTAAGGAAGCTGAAAAGAGAGGCTTGCCGAACTTAAAGACAACTCCGGAGGCTATTCCGCATTTCAAGAGCGAGAAGTCAATCGCAGTATTTGAAAAGCACGGCGTATTCTCAAAGGTTGAGGTTGAAACAAGAGCAGAGATTATGATGGAGGAATACAATAAGACACGTCATATCGAGATGCTCACAATGCTTGAAATGGCAAAGCAGGAGATTTTACCGGCTTGCTTAAAGTATACAAAGTTCGTAACGGACGATTTAGCTTCAAAGAAGGCATTAGGTCTGGATGCACCGGGCGAGCTTGCACAGGCAAAGCAGCTCACATCACTCACCGAGGAGTTAATCAACAGAATTAACCACCTCGAAAAGGCGACATATATCCCGACAAAGGACGAATACGAGATTGGTATGTATTACAAGGATGTAGTTGTTCCGGCAATGGATTCGTTAAGAGAAACAGCTGATACGCTTGAAACACTCGTGGCAAAGGACTACTGGCCGATGCCTACTTATACGGATTTACTTTATCACATATAAAAAAAAGGCAGCTTCGGCTGCCTTTTTGAATGAAATATTGCTTTGCAATATGAAATGTCTTCGATATGAAATGTTGCCTTATGGCAACGTGAAATTTGCCTTCGGCAAGTTATTTATAATTCGCTAAATCCTTTATAACCTCGCCTGCGGCAATCAGCCCTGCCACTCCCGGAACGAATGCTACACTTCCCGGAATTGCACGTCTTACCTCGCCGTTCTCCGCTTCAACCGCCGCCGTAATCGGCTCTTCCTTTGAATATACCACCTTCAGTTTTTTTATCCCACGCTTTTTCAATTCACGTCGCATTGTCCTCGCCAACGGACACATTGTAGTTTTATAAATGTCATCCACCTCAAACGCCGAGCCGTCAAGCTTATTTCCTGCACCCATACAGCTTATGACCTTTACGCCGGCTTTCTGTGCACGCATTATTATTTCAAGCTTTGCCGTCACAGTGTCAACTGCATCTATGATATAATCATACTCCGAAAAATCGTAATCGTCTGCATTTTCCGGAAGATAGAAGCATTCGTGAGCATTGACCTTCACGTCAGGATTTATCGAAAGCATACGTGCCTTCATAACACTGACCTTGCTTTTGCCCACACTGTCCCACGTTGCAATTATCTGTCTGTTTAAATTAGTAACGCTTACCGTATCCTTGTCGAATATATCAATCTCGCCTATTCCGCTTCTGACCAAAGCCTCCGCGGCATATCCGCCGACTCCGCCTATTCCGAATACCGCCACACGTACATTCTGTAATTTATTCATTCCCTCTTCGCCCAGAAGTGCCTGAGTTCTTGTAAACTGTTCTTTCATCTTCGTGTCCCTTTTTCGTGTCCCTATTGTATTTCTATATATACATTATATCAAGTAATCCATAAAATGTCAACAATAAAACCGCCTTGCGGCGGTTTTATTTACAATATATCATTTATATCCGATTTCAATACATCAGCCTTTGGTCCGTACACTGCCTGAATGCCGTTGCCTTTCTTAATAAGCCCCAATGCACCCTCCTTTTTCCATTCATCAGAATGTGCCACCTTGTCCACGTCCTTTACCGTCACCCTGAGCCTTGTCATACACGCATCAACAAGTTCTATATTTTCCCTGCCGCCAAGCAGTGTGATAATCCGCTCAGCCTGTGCATTGCCAGTGCCCTTGCTCTTAATCTCCGCTTCGTTTTCCTCGCCCGCACTGTAATTTCCAAGTCGTCCCGGAGTGGCATAATGAAACCTTCCAATCATAAAATACGCCACTGCATATCCTATCACGAAGAAAATCACAACACAGATAAGAAAGTTTATAATATCGCCACCAATCCCCGCTTTAAGTGACATCGGTATTCTCGTTATAAACTCAATGTTTCCGAAGGAATGAAGTCTCAGATTTACAATTCCCGCCGCCGCAAATGCAAGTCCCTGCAACACTGCATACACCAGATATAAGGGAATTGCACAGAACATAAACATAAATTCAATCGGCTCAGTTACACCCGTCAGGAACACCGCCAATGCCGTTGAAATAAACATCGAGCTGTAATCCTGACGCTTATCCTTGTCCACTCTGCGATACATCGCAAGTGCCACGCCAAGCAGAAGCCCCGTTGCACCTATCATCTGTCCGACCTTGAATCTTGCAGGAATCACAGTGGTAATCAGGTTATTATACGCCGCAGTGTCGCCTGCATTTTTGAAGTTGATTAAATCCGTCACCCACGCAAGCCATAGCGGATCCTGTCCGAATACCTGCGTACCTGCATTTATGCCCGTCTGAATTGTGTACGTGCCGCCGAACGACGTGTAATTCATCGGAATTGTCAGCATATGATGCAAGCCGAACGGCAATAATAATCTTTCAAGAGTACCGTAGATGAACGGTGCAAGGACAGGCGAGGTCGATGACGAATTTGCAATCCACACACCGAACGCATTTATTCCCGACTGAACTATCGGCCACACAAGTGCCATCACAAGGGACACGATAACCGACCACAAAATCACCACAAGCGGCACAAAGCGTTTACCGTTAAAAAACGACAAAACCTCCGGCAGCTTGCGGAAATTGTAGTATTTATTGTAAATAATACCACCCACAAATCCCGCAATAATACCGACAAATACACCCATATTCAGTGCCGGTGCACCCAAAACCGATACGAAATATCCGTCAACCGGAATTTCCTTGCCGAGAAGTGTTGTAACCGTTGCTTCCGGATTGCCAATCATTTCGGCACTTACGCCGAAAATCGCACCCGTTATGCTGTTTATGAGAATAAACGCAAGCAATGCCGCAAACGCACCTCCTGCACGCTCTGCCGCCCACGAGCCGCCGATTGCGACTGCAAATAGGATGTTAAGATTGCTTATTATCGCCCAACCGATATTCTCAATAATCGAGCCAATCGTGACAACTATGCTGACATCTGCACCAACAATTGCGAACAGCTTTCCGATACTTATCATAATTCCCGCCGCAGGCATAACAGCAATTACAACCATAAGTACCTTGCCAAGCTTTTGCAGGAAATCAAAATTCAAGCTTTTCTTGTTCATTTCAAACCTCCAAGACGTTTTACTAATAGTATTGCATCAAATCAGAGATTTATTCCAAAAAAATAGGGATTTGCTGTGCAAATCCTTACCATATAATATTTTCATTACGCTTTTTCTGCACAACCGCCGTAAACACCACGCCAACAATAACCGCCGCTCCTGCATTTCTGAGCATTCTCGCCGCTTCCGCCATCGTTGCACCGGTTGTATAAATATCATCAATTAAAATGATGTTTTTGCCCTTAACCTCATCCGAGGCCTCATATGCTCCGCTTATATTCATCACTCGCTCAACATTTTTGAGCGTACTCTGCTTTTTCGTGTCCCTTATTCTTTTTATGTACTCGTTATGTTGAGGGACACGAAATAAATCCGAGACTACCTTTCCCATAAATAGCGACTGATTATAACCTCGCTCATTCATTCTCGAATCTGAAACCGGCAACGTCACAACCGCATCAAAGCCGCTCAGCTGTGTCCATTTTGCCAGCTTTCTTACAGCCAAATAAGACAGTGCCTTTTCGTATGCTCTGTCATTTTCAAATTTATACTGATGGATTGCATGTCTTACCTTCGAAACATAATGCGTACAGGGAATAACCGCTGAAAGAGGCTTACGCACGTCAAGAATCCGCACCACCTTTTCGCTGTCAATTTCATCCATACAGTCGCAACAGATTCCGATAAAGCGGTCATAAAATACACAGTCAGCTTTCTTTTTGGTTTCTTCACAAAAGATACAACGTTTGCCGAAAATCATTGTTCACTTTCTTCTCTTTCAAAAAAGTCCTCCAAAATGCTGATTACCACGTTATTAAAGCTTGTATTGTGCTCCATTACAATTTTTTCTATTTTCTGAACTAATTCATCTGAAATGTATAAGCTCTTATAACTTTTTTCAATTTTATTTCTTGTCGGCTTCGGTATAAATGCCATTCTTATCACCTCATAGAATATTATAATGTATATTACACCAAGTTTATACTTTAGTTTTTTCTATGATAAAAATATAGCATAAAAAATCGTCACCCAAAGGGTGACGACAAAATTTATCTGTTTAAAAGCCAAATCATAAACGTGAGATACCCAGCAAAAGTAACCCATATCAGATACGGAATCTGCAAATATGCAGCAGCTTTGCTGACTTTCCTGAAACGCAGAATCATTACAATGATCAATACCCATAACAGCAATAACCAGATAAAAGCAAACAAATACGCCTGCATATTGAAAAATATTATACTCCAGAAAAAGTTCACTATCAATTGAAAAGCGTATACTTTGAGTGCGTCAAGTGCCTCATCAGGGCTTTCTTCACGTTTAATAAACACAATTGCCGCACTTATGCCCATCAGCACAAATAATATGCCCCACACAATCGGGAAAACAATCATCGGCGGTGCAAGTGCCGGTCGGTTGACTGTGTTATATACGTCCATATTCCCCTTGGTAATCAGTGCGGAAAGTCCGCCCACGCCAAGTGCTATCGCTATTGAAATCACATATGGCTTAATTTTTCTCCACATAACTCTTCACCTCAGTTTAGTTATATGCAGAAATAACTCTTATTATTCCGTCACAAATGAGCTTTCATCACTTTATACCAATTATTCACAATCTGCTCAACTCCCTCGATTGACGGGTGCACCAAATCCTGAGAAATAAATCCCGCACCCGAAAGAAGCTCTATACCGTCCGTAAAAATCAATTTTTCCGATGCGTGTCTCTTAACAATTTCTCTAAATCGCTTTTCCTTTTTCTCATTACGTGCAGTGCCAAACAGACTCGTTGCAAAAATGGGACGTTTTTCCTTTGCCAACACCCCGACAAAATTTTTAACACGTTCCTCGAACTCGTCATCTTCCATATAGCCGACCGTGTTAATTCCCATCTCAACTGACGCAAAATCCCAGTCATTACGAGACACAATGTACTCTGCCATTTCCTTTTCAAGCATAGCCGTACCCGCAAATCCCAGATTAATGTAATCACATCCGAGCTTTCGAGAAATCCTGAACGGATATGAATACGGCATAGCAAGTGCAAGAGAGCCGTGCGTAATTGAAGAGCCGTATGCAAGATATGTTCTTGAAGGTAATTCCGCTTTTGACGGCGGCTCAATTTCACCTTCATCCTTTATGAAAAAACACTCGCCGTAAGGCAGTACAATTCTCACCACTTCAGGATTGAACGACAATCCGTTTTCCTCACTGATTTCCTTCAAACGTTCAATATTCTCAGGTGCCTCTATTGTTATTTTAGTTTCAGTTGTACCTATAATTTTAGACGACATACGCCATCCGCCCTGAATCGAGCCATAATAGATGTATGCCACCTGTGCCTCTTCTGCATCATTTGTCCTTAGATAAATATTTGCTGTTGCACCTTTGATTTTGAATCTCAATTCAATTCCGGTAGAATATCCTGATACAGTAGTTGCAGCTCTTTCGTTAATACAGCTCCGTACCGATTGTGGCAATCGCCATAATTTATACCCGTTTTGAGTTTGTTCTATCTCTTCCACATTATGGAAATCTATATTTTGAAAAATCATTTGTATGCTCCTTTTTAATTATATGTATATTGTATCATATTGGCAGAAATAAATCAAGAGCATTATATTTTGCCAAAAGGTGGATTTCATCAAAAAAGCACTCAGCAAATATGCTAAGTGCTTTTTTATAGTTCCGGCAACTATCTACTTTCCCGGGCAGTCACCCGACAAGTATCATCGACGTTAAGGAGCTTAACTTCTGTGTTCGGCATGGGAACAGGTGGATCCTCCTTGCTATCGTCACCGGATAGCTCTCTTTGAGAGTTTGTACTCTCAAAACTAAACAATGTATTCTACGATGTTTTCTCT
>JAZQHZ010000287.1:0-7214 GCA_045540855.1 Clostridia bacterium | reverse complement strand
CTGTTTTTTAAACATTTTTCTTATTTTCCTTTTCTGCATTATGCTTTTTAATCGTATCAAATACTATAATTATTATAAGTGCAATGCCAAGCACCGCAACAGTTATTGTTTTATCATTCATTTTCTGTTCTCCGTTTCTGCACTCATTTTTTCAGAGCCGGTATACCGTCTTTTTCCTCAATTTCAAAGAAGCACGGTCTTTCCATAGGTGTATTGTTCGGTGAATGGAGCGTGACATATTTCTTGCCGTCAAGTGCCGTAAATGTCATACCGTGACCGCCGTTTTCCTCGAAAAGCATTTCCTCAAGATGTGTCCACTTGCCTGTGATTTTGCCGTTATCGCTCTTTGCAAGACCGATTGCATAGCCCTTTTTGCCGCCGCTTGACCATAACATCAGCAATTCATCCTTTTCATTGCGATACATATTCGGTCCGTCAGTAACGTATACGCAGCGTTCACGTCCGAAATATGTATTAACGCTTCCCGTTGTCCACGGTGCCTGCGATGCGAAAAACAACACCTTCGGCTCACCGACAGCCTCGCTCAAATCCTCGCTGAGCCTTACGGCATACATTTCTCCGTCAACAACCTCCGTCCACTCACGGCAGAATATCATCCAAGGCTCGCCGTCCTCGATATAGAGCGTACCGTCCAGACATTCCCAGTCATTCGGAGTTACCGGATTTTTTGAGTGTATACTAAATTTTCCGTCCGGCGTATCTGCTACAAGCACCTGTGTGCCTCTGTGTGCGGTTGCATTTTTAAACGAAGCAAACATATAGAACTTGCCGTTGTAATAATATACCTCCGGTGCCCAGAAGTTTCTGTCGCCCCAGAAGCCCGGCTCCGGGCGAAATGCCTCAAACGGCCCTTCCCAGTTCTCAAGATCCTTACTGCGATAGCTGTCAAAGCCCGTACCGTTCTCTGCCCAACAGTTTTTATCCGTTGTACCGTAAAGGTAATACATTCCCTCGTGAACGAGGATATACGGGTCTCTTATCTGTATATCTTCTCTTTTTATCATATTTTTATTCTCACCATTTGCCCCAAGGACACTTTCCCTTTTCAATTCTGCACCGCACCTGTACCACTGCACCGCACAGCATACAAGTCGAGCCGTATTGCAGCTTTTCACATTCCCCGCAATACGCAAGCCTGCGATTATATTCCTCATCAGTGACGAGGGTTACGCCCTTCATATGCGTAACCTCATCCACCATTTTTGCTATATCCTTATCGTCAAGTACGGTCTTTAAGCCGCATCGCTTGCATTTCGCCATTATTCAACCGTCAATACAGCTACTGACATCTTCGGAAGCTTCACCTTTACGGTATTGCCCTCGATTACTGCATCAAGTGCAACCGGGTGTACCACATCCGGTGCATCGAAGTCATTGTACGCATCTATATCATCAGCAGTCATAACCTCACCGATTACCTTTGAAGCTGACACATCTCTTAATTCAATTTCAATTTCCTTCTCATCATCAAGGCTTGTGTTACAGATTGAAATTGTATACTTGCCGTCCTTAAGCGAAGCACTTACGCTCACGTCCGGAATTTCTCTGCCCATAAACTCTGTGGTTTCCGGCTTGAAATCAACGTCGATAAGCTGTGCATCCATATGATTCTTCATCATCTTAAATACGTGATAGGTCGGAGTCAAGACCATTTTTTCACCTTCAGTCAATACCATTGACTGCAGCACGTTTACCATCTGAGCGATATTTGCCATATGGATTCTGTCGCAGTGATTGTGGAAGATATGTAAAATCATCATTGCCGAAACTGCATCACGTATTGTGTTCTGCTGATAAAGGAATCCCGGATTTGTTCCCGGCATTACGTTGAACCAGTTACCCCACTCGTCCACGATAAGTCCGATTCGCTTCTGCGGGTCAAGCTTATCCATAACAGCTTCCTGCATATTTATGATTTCTTCCATCTTTACTGCATTTGCCAGCACTCCGTAATAGCCGTCACGGTCAAAGCCGATACTGTCACCCTTATTATTCCAGTCGCCGGCGAACTGATAGTTGTGCAGTGAAATACCGTGCATTGCATGACCTGCACTCTTCATTACAACCTCCATCCAGTTTGTGTCATCAACGTTCGGACCGCCTGCAATCTTATATAACGGCTCCTCACCGTAGTCACGGATAAATACCGCAAAGCGTCTGTAAAGGTCTGCGTAATATACCGGACGCATATTTCCGCCGCAGCCCCAATTTTCGTTACCTACTCCGAAATACTTTAATTTCCACGGCTCCTCACGTCCGTTCTTTCTTCTCTCATTAGCCAGCGGCGAATCTCCGCCAAAGGTCATATATTCAACCCAGTCACGCATTTCCTGAACACTTCCGCTTCCCACATTGCCGCAGATATACGGCTCTGTGCCAAGCTGCTCACAAAGTTCAAAAAATTCGTGTGTACCAAAATGATTGTTTTCAACCACCTTACCCCAGTTTGTGTTTACCATATACGGTCTCTTTGCCTTATCGCCGATACCGTCTCTCCAGTGATAGTCGTCAGCAAAGCAGCCGCCCGGCCATCTTAAAACCGGAATCTCAAGCTCCTTTAATGCATTCACAACATCACAGCGCATACCGTTCCTGTTCTCGATTTCGCTGTCCTCACCAACATAAAGTCCTTCATAAATACAACGTCCGAGATGCTCTGCAAACTGACCGTAAACGTATTTACTGATAGTACCCTTTTCTCTTTTTCCGTTTACAATAACCTTTGCCATATTTTTTCTCCTATTATAACAGCCACGTCGGCATATTCTTCTTTTTCTTAGGCTTAGGAGCCTCCTCCGCCTTCGGAGCAACCGGCTCAACAGCCTTTTCCACTGCCACTGTCGGCGGCGTAACCTTTTCCTCTACCATTGCCTTTTTCTTAGCCGCTGCCTTCTTTGCCGGTGCTTTCTTTACCGTCACCTTAGCCTTTTCACCGGCAAGCACAGCATATAACGGTGCTAAAGCCTTGCCCTCTGCCATAATTGCATCATAGCGTGACATATCGCCCATAAGTGCCATTGCACTATCCGGGATAAACAAATCGTCACCATCATATCTGCCTGTATATCCTTCAGCTGACAATGTATCACAAAGCTTATGTATGCAGGCAAGATTTAATGCCATATCCTCTGCCGTTTCAATCGGCATTGACTTAAAACGCTGCTTGAACAAGCCTCCGTCAAGACCGTAGCGTGCACCGTAATATCTTGCATAGCTTGTAGTAATGGGCTTTATATCCATACCGATTCCCTTTTCGCTTTCCTTAACGATGAGGCAGATTGCCTTTTCGATAAGAGCAAATGCAATTGCACCCATATCAAGATAGTCATCTATTCTTCCAATGAATTCGTTATAATCCTCATCATCGCGGAAAATACTGTACTCACTCTCAAGAAGTATAGCATAAATTCCCGTTGAACTTTTTTCTCTTGCTTTTCTCGGCATAGTTTAAGCCTCCGTTTCTTTTGCCATATTACGGCAGTTTATTTTATATTATTATACCACATCAATCCTGGCAGTGCAAGTATATTTCTTTACAATTTAAAGACATTTTATCAGATGAATTTGGGTTTGTCGTTCCGACAATTCACAATTCACGATTCACAATTCACAATTATGCTGACGCACAATTTTTGCAATTCAAACATTGCAATTTGTGAGTTGTGTTTGCAAATTCACACCAAATCAACAATGATGAGCGTAGGGGCGAACCGTGTTCGCCTGGGATAACCACCGATATTGGGTGAACGGGCGAACACGGTTCGCCCCTACTCCTCGATAAATTCAAATTTACCTTCAATTGTGAATTAAAATTAATGTTTATCGCGAAGCGACAAACATTAATTTATTTCCCTTGACTATTCCGATATTTTGCTGTATAATATATGTAATAAAATTTAAGGAGATATAAAATGTTTAGCGGAATAAATTTATATATCGTTGTCCCTTGCTATAATGAAGAGGCAGTGCTCGGCGAAACTTCAAAGCGTATGCTTGCACTCTTCGACGAAATGAAAAGGGACAAGATTATCAATTCAAAAAGCCGCATCATCTTCATTGATGACGGCTCAAAGGACAAGACCTGGTCAATTATCGACGACCTTTCACACAAGCACAGTGAAATCGGCGGTATAAAGCTTGCTCATAACGCAGGACATCAGAACGCACTTTTTGGCGGTCTTATGACTGTCAAAGACGATTGCGACTGTGCAATTTCAATTGATGCCGACCTTCAGGACGATATCAACGTTATCCCTGAAATGGTTAAAAAGTTCATCGCAGGTACGGATGTTGTGTACGGTGTGAGAAACAAGCGTGAAACGGATACCTTCTTCAAGCGTACAACTGCTGAGGGCTTCTATCACCTTATGCGTATAATGGGTGCAAAGGAGGTTGTGTTCAACCACGCCGACTACCGCCTTATGAGCAGACGTGCTTTAAATGCTCTTGCTGAATTCCCGGAGCGAAATCTCTTCCTTCGCGGAATGGTTCCGCTTGTCGGCTTTAATTCAGACTGCGTATATTACAGTAGAAGCGAGCGTTTCGCAGGCGAATCGAAGTATCCGCTCAAGAAAATGCTTTCATTCGCATTTGACGGAATTACCTCATTCAGCGTAACGCCGATAAAGCTCATTTCGGGACTGGGTGCATTTATGTGCCTTATCTCAATTATAATGGCAATTTATACCCTTGTTATCAAGTTCACAGGTCACGCAGATACAGGCTGGGCATCAATTATGTTCTCTCTCTGGCTTATCGGCGGTGTGATAATGATTTCTCTGGGACTTATCGGTGAATATATCGGAAAGATTTATAAGGAAGTTAAGAACAGACCACGTTATATTATAGAGGCTTATATCAATGAAATCGACTAATTATGATATTATAATAATCGGCGGCGGTGCTGCCGGAATGAGTGCCGCAATATATGCGTCACGAGGCGGAATGAGAACTCTGCTTTTAGAAAAGCTCGCAATGGGCGGTCAGGCAAATCTCACCTATGAGGTGGACAACTATCCCGGTATGGGCGATAATCCGTCAGGCGAGGAGCTCTCACGCAGAATTGAGGAGCACGCAAGAAAATTCGGTGCGGAGTTTAAGAGCGAGGCGGTACGTTCAATAGAAAATGCCGCAGGTGCAGTAAAGACGGTTGTCACAAGACGTAATTCCTACACCACCAAGGCGATAATTTTTGCCACAGGTGCAACTCCGAAAAAGCTTGGAGTTGAGGGCGAGGCTGAGTTTACAGGTGCCGGCGTAAGCTACTGTGCCACCTGCGACGGTGCGTTTTTCAAGGACAAGGACGTTGCAGTAATCGGCGGCGGTAACACTGCCTTTGAGGATGCACTCTACCTTGCAACAATGTGTAAAAATGTATATCTTTTAAACCGCTCGGAGAAATTCAGAGCATCGGCAATCCTCGTCGATAAGGCGAAGAGCACCAAAAACATCACAATCTACACCAATGCAGTAACAGACCGTTTTGAAGGAAGCGGACAGCTTGAAAGAGTTTATCTCACCAAAAACGGTGAGGCGGGCTTCATCAACGCATCGGGAGCGATTATCGCAATCGGCGTTGCACCGTTTACGGAGCTTGCTAAATCATCAGGTGTTGAAACGTGCGAGCTAGGATTTATCAAAACAGATATTTATCTTGCCACAAATCTGCCCGGCATCTATGCCGCAGGCGATTGCCGCACCACGCCGTTAAGACAGGTTATAACCGCAGCAGCGGACGGTGCCGTTGCGGCTACGAGTGCTATAAATTATTGTTTGTCGCTTCGCGATAAACAATAATTTAAATTCGGAATTCGGAAATCGGAATTCGGAATTATTGAATTATGAA
Source organism: Clostridia bacterium (assembly GCA_045540855.1). Lineage (GTDB taxonomy): Bacteria > Bacillota > Clostridia > UBA1381 > UBA1381 > UMGS1958. The sequence continues at coordinate 1,348 of JAZQHZ010000287.1, read as the reverse complement.
TTTAAATAAGGAATAGTATATGAAAATAATCAGAAACGCCCATCTTTACACTATGACCGGCGAGGAATATCTTGACGGCATGGTAGTGTTTGATGAAAAAATAATATATGCAGGCGAGTATTGTGCCGAGTATGAAAAATACGAATATGAAGAGGATATCAATGCCGTAGGAAACATTGTTATGCCGGGACTTATTGATGCACACACTCACCTTGGAATGTTCGAGGATTCGTTAGGCTTCGAGGGTGCGGACGGCAATGAGGACTCTGACCCTATAACTCCGCAGCTTCGTGCGATTGACGGAATAAATCCGTTTGACCGTGGCTTTGAGGATGCAAGAAAAGCCGGAGTTACAACCGTTGTTACAGGTCCGGGCAGTGCAAATCCGATTGGCGGACAGTTTGCCGCAATAAAAACTGCCGGAATCTGCGTTGACGATATGGTGATAAAGGCACCTTGTGCAATGAAGATGGCATTGGGTGAAAACCCGAAAACCGTTTACAGCGAGCGAGAAGAAGCTCCCGTCACACGAATGGGCACGATGTCACTTATACGTGAAATACTTTTCAAAGCCCGCAATTACAAGGAAGAGCTTGACAAGCATCACGAGGACAGCGAGGAAAATGACAAGCCTGAATTTGACATAAAGCTTGAAGCACTCCTTCCTGTACTTAACCGCGAAATCCCGGTAAAAATCCACGCACACAGAGCCGATGATATCTGCTCTGCAATACGTCTGGGCAAGGAATTTGACATAGACGTCACAATAGAGCATTGCTCGGACGGCGACAGAGTTGTCCAAATTTTAGAGCGTGAGGGCTTGCCGCTTAATTTAGGTCCCACCTTAGGCGACCGCAGTAAGCCGGAATTGCAGAATCTGACGTTTAAGACATATAAAAATCTGTCAGACAGAGGATTAAGTGTTGCAATCATAACCGACCATCCGGAAATAACGCAGGACAACCTGCCGTTATGTGCATCGCTTGCAGTGAAGCACGGAATGGACGAGGAAAAGGCACTTGAAGCAATCACAATTACAGCAGCACGCAACTGCCGTATAGATGACAGAGTAGGAACACTCGAAAAGGGCAAGGATGCGGATATTATAATCCTCACCGACCTGCCCACACGCTTTGATGCACGTTGCTTACGTGTGTTTATAAACGGAAAAGAAATCTAAAAAGGTGCTGCAGCCGCAGCACCTTTGTTTGTATAAGAAAACCACGCGATAGTCGCGTGGTTCAAAAAAGGCTATTGCCTATGCAGTAGACAAAGAAACTCCGATTATATATAATTAAATTGTGACCTGCCAGTTACAATAAAAATATATAATCGGAGGATATTAAAA
>JAZQHZ010000286.1:0-7747 GCA_045540855.1 Clostridia bacterium | reverse complement strand
CAGAAGGATTTGTTATCTTTCTTATCTGCTTTATATTATGTGCCACAGCGTCTAAGCTGACCTCTGCCCAAGTTCGCTGCTCCATAGGTTTCTCTCCTTACTTATAAATAGTATAGCATACTTTTTATGCTTTTTCTACCTGTAATATATGGTATGTAAGCATTCGCAAATATCCATCGCTGTCATTGCATCCACGCCGTATTTCACAGCCGCCTTATCGCCTGCCTCTCCGTGAAGCCGCACCGCCATTGCCGTGGCAATTGTCTCATCCGCTACTCTTGCACAGAGTGCTGCGATAAGCCCTGCAAGCACGTCTCCGCTTCCTCCTGTTGCCATTCCGGGATTACCTGTTATGTTAATATATTGCACAAGTGCCGGAGATGTTACAACGGTGTGGTGCCCCTTCAGCACAAGCGTAACACCGTGCTCCTCGCAAAACTGCCTTGACACCTCTATTCTGTTGCTTCTTACATATTCCACATCTGAATTTATAAGACGTGCCATTTCCATTTCGTGAGGCGTGAATATAAGCGGACAATTGCAGTGACGCAACATATCCATATCCATCGCAACTGCGTACAGTGCATCTGCATCAACTATTACAGGCACAGCCGAATGTGTGAGTACAGTTCTCACAATTCGTGACACTTCCCTGCTTCTGCCAAGTCCGGGACCAATCAAAGCAACGTCGCAACGGTCAAGCTGCTTTAATATTTCCATTTCAGCAGTGTATGAAAGGTGCCCGTCTGTGTCGTCAAGCACTACTGTCATTGCCTCGGTGGTTTTTGCCTCCATTGCATCGGCTATGCTCTCGCATACGCCTACCGTCACCAGCCCTGCACCGCCATAGAGTGCTGACTGTGATGCAAGATATGCCGCACCGCTCATTCCTCGCGAGCCGGCAAGAATGAACACCTTGCCGTAATTGCCCTTTTGCGAATCGTTATTGCGTTTCGGATAATTTTCGCTTACAAGCTTTTCGTCAATTACATTTATGTCTATTCCCTGAGCCTCGATTATATACTCAGGTATGGAAATCGGTGCAACCTTTACCTCGCCCGTATAATCTGAACCGGGAAACATCAGCATCCCTAATTTATACGCCGCAAAGGTTACGGTTTTATCGGCTTTAATCGCAACAGAGCATACCTCGCCCGTATCTGCATTTATACCGCTCGGTATATCAACCGACAGTATGTATTTCGCATTTTCGTTGATAAGCGTGATTATTTCCGCCGCAAAGCCCTTGATTTCGCCCTTTATTCCTGTTCCGTAAATTGCATCCACAACCACATCTGCAGCGGCAATTTTTAAGGCAAGCTCCTTTAAGGTATAATCCTCAAAATTGATTGCTACACCCATATTTTCGATAATGTCAAAGTTGATTTTTGCATCGCCCTTGAAATCATCACCACATACGGGATACACCTCTACGTCTATGCCTGCGTTGTATAAATGGCGTGCAATTGCAAAGCCGTCGCCGCCGTTATTGCCTTTTCCGCAAAATATCAGCACTTTTTCAGCTTCTTTTATCTCACGCACACACGCAAGTGCGGCATTTTCCATTAATACTATGCCGGGAATACCTGCTTCATCCATCGCTGCACGGTCAATACCACGCATCTGTTCTGCATAACAAGCCTTCATTAAAATCTGTCCTCATACACGTGTATACATCTCGGATTGAATCTTCTTACTGTTTCCATCATCTTTGATGTAGGCTGGAAGAATACTCTTGTACGTGTGCCATCATTATTGAAGTCTACAAAATACACTCCGCCGTTTGATTCGTCGCCTGTGAGATTATATACCTTGATATTTGAGCTATCTCTCTTCAATACGTCGTTATGTGCTTCGTCCTTTACGTTTGCACAAAGCTCAATTTCCTGGAAATCGAAGCTGATTATACGCTTTCTCTGGCTCTTTGACATAATCTTATCTATATCCGCAAAATTATTTGTGAAGATATATTCATACTCAACATTGAATCTTTTTGCAAAAAGTATTGCAAGATACCATACAAATGCAATCAATAAAAAGCCTATACTGAATGCAAACTGACCTATCTGATTTTCCATAAGTGCCCACGCAACCGCATACATTGCTACGATTAATACAAGGCTTAATATTGCGGCGAGAGTATAAATTCCCACTACGCAAACTGTTGCTTTTGTTTCCTTCTTGTGCTTTACTATGTGTTCAAAATAGCTGTCCATTACTGTTCCCTCTCTTTTAATAAATGATATAATTTATTTAAGGCTCTGCCTCTGTGGCTCACCTTATTTTTCTCTTCAGAGCTTGCAATCGCAAAGCCTTTGCCTAATTCATCGCAGTAGAATATCGGGTCATAGCCGAAGCCGTTTTCGCCCTCGGGTGCTTCTAAAATATGCCCCTCTACCGTACCTCTTGCACTGATGCACTGTCCGTCTGTGCCTACGTAGGTTACTACCGATACAAAGCGGGCTGTTCTGTCCTGCTTTCCTTTAAGCTCACCTAAAATCTTATCTATCTTTTCCGCATCCGTTGCATCCTCGCCCGCATAGCGTGCAGAATGTACGCCCGGTGCACCGTTTAAGGCATCTATGCAAAGTCCGCTGTCGTCAGCGATTACGGGATAGTCGCAAAGGAGCGATACTGCACGTGCCTTTATCAGTGAATTTTCCTCAAAGGTAGTGCCTGTTTCCTCAACCTCGACGTATATATCTGCGTCCTGCATTGAGATTATTTCAATACCAAGGTCAGCAAAAATTGATTGCATCTCACGAAGCTTGCCCTTGTTATTGGTTGCTGCTATAACTTTCATGTTGTTCTCCATTCTTAGGATAATTTTATATTATTATATCATACTGTCAGAAAAAAATCAATACAAAAATCCCCAACTGGTGTCGGGGATTTAATGTTATTCTTCAATTTCTGCTGTACGCATCATTTCTATCATATCCCAGACAGTTACCTTTCCCTCGTCATCGTTTACTGAAAACGGTACGAGAATGTCATCCTCTGTGAGCTCTAAATCGTTATATATCATCTCAAGATTTGTTTCAATCTCACGCTTCTTGAGCTTGTCAATCTTGGTTGCTATAACGATAAGTCTGTCGTGATAGTGACGAATCCATTCAGCCATTGTATGGTCATCAACTGACGGCTTATGGCGGCTGTCTACAAGTAAAATCGTCTGAACAAGCGGCTTACGGTTTGCAAGATAATCCTCCATCATCTTGCCCCACTTTGCCTGCTCCTCTTTAGAACGTCTTGCAAAGCCATAACCCGGCAGGTCTACGAGATAGATTGTATCATCAATATCATAGAAATTGATTGTACAGGTTTTTCCCGGTGTGCCGCTGACTCTTGCAAGCGATTTGCGGTTTAAAAGCTTATTTATCATTGAAGATTTTCCTACATTTGAACGACCTGCAAATGCAAATTCAAGCTTTCCGTCCGTAGGATACTGTTTCGGCGATACTGCCGAAACCTTGATTGATGCGTTATGAAGATTCATAGTTTTTTCCTTTCATATTTACCCAATTCGGTTGTGATTTTACGATAACGTTAAACTATGCAGAGTTGATTGCTATCTTGCCTTTGTTATCGTCTCATAAATTTATAATCTGTCAAGTATGTATAATTACTCAAAACATTATATCACAACGTATAAAATTTGTCAATCGCTCATTTGACACTATATTGCACAAAAAGAACTCACCCAAAAGGGTGAGTTCTCATAAATCATATTATTCAGCCGGTGTGAATGACGCTGCTACAAAACGTGCCTTTGTTCCTGCTCCGTAAATGTAGTATGTCTTGCCTGCTTCTACTGTTGTTGAAACTGTGTCGTTCATTCTGTTCTCGAATGACTCGTTTGTCTTGCTTGCAAGTACATCATCCTTTTCAGCACCTTCCTCAAAAATGCTGATTGACTTTGTCTTTGTCTCGCCTGTCTCCTCGTCTGTTGTTGCTACTCCGAGGTCGATGAATGATACTGCTAATGTGCCGTTCGCTGCTGCAACATACTTTAATGCTGTTCCTGTTGCTACACCGTCTTCCCATGTGCCGTTATCATTCGATGTGATATACTTACCGTTTGTTGCTGTATTTGCAAATAATGTTGTTAAGCCCGGAATTAACTCTGTTCCTGCTGCACACTCATTATCTGCAGCTGATACTGTCCACTTGATGCTCTCTACAACTACCGGTCTCTCGATTTCCTCGTCTGTTGTAAGACTTGCACCTACAAATCTTGCCTTTGTTCCTGCTCCGTAGATATAGTATGTCTTGCCCTTTTCCACCTCTGCTGTGATGTCACCAGAAATCTTGCTTGTCTCTGAATCGTCTGTAACTACTGCTAACGGTGCATCTTGGCTTCCGCCCTCTTCTACAATGTAGATTGACTTACCGCTTGCTGCCGTTGAACTTCCGAGGTCAATGAATGATACTGCTAATGTTCCGTTTGCCGGTGCAACGTACTTTAATGCTGTACCTGTTGCTGCACCGCTTACCCACTTACCGTCTGTTCCGCTTGAAATGTACTTGCCGTCTGAGTTTGTATTATCAAACATCGTGTATAAGCCATACATTAATTCTGAGCCTGCTGCACACTTAGCATATTCCTCTGATACTGCCCATGTTGCCGGTAACGGCTCCGGAATATCTGATGTCGGCGGCTCTGTCGGCTCCGGTGTTGCTGCTGTTCCGTCTGTTGTAAATGCTATACCACAGAAACGTCCCTTTGAACCGAGGATTGTGATGTAATATGTTGTTCCTGCCTCTACATTAGCCTCAAGAACCATATCCTCGCCCTGTCCGCTTACTGCTAAAGCCTTTGCACCATTCTTATCAACACCCTCCGGTGCGATTACTGCTTCCTTACCTGCACCTACGCCTGTAAAGTATACCTTTAATACACCGTTCTGTGTTGCTGTGTACTGCATTGCTGAGCCTGATGCGGCACTTGAACCCCAGCTACCGTTAAGGCTTGTGTGTGAAATATATCCGTCAAATACGATTCCGCCGATTACCTTCTGTGTCGGTGTCGGGTCCTCTTCTGATACTGTGAAGCCTGTGTAGATTGCATCCCACATTACTTCAAGGTTATCTGCAACAACTGTTCCTGCTGCAACATCGCCTGATGCCTTCCAGATGATTGTATCTGCAAGTGCCGGGTCGTCTGTCGGTCCTACGTATACTATACCCTCAACTGCTACCGGATCAGCGATCGGCTCCATCTCTGCAACTGAATTCCAGACCATAAGCTTGTCGCCGTTTGAAAGGTCTTCCTTAGTTACTACTGCCTCGCCGCCATCGAATGTAAGCGGAGTTGTGTCAACCTTTACTAATCTGCCATCCTTATAAATAGCGTGTACTAATACTGCACTCTCAACGTCTGCTGTTACTGTAACGTCATACTCTGACTGAACGATTTCGCCCTTCTTTGCCGGCTCGTCTGTTACTTCCGGAGTCGGTGTCGGAGTAGGAGTCGGTGACGGTGTCGGTGTTGACGGCTCCGGTGTCGGAGTCGGTGTTGCTGTCGATACCGGTGTACCGTCAGTTTCTGTTGCAGTTGTATATGACGGAAGCGGATATACTGCCTTATAGTCATTTACCTCTGTTGCAAGCGGATGTGCAATTTCAGCTAATTCTTCGCACGCCCACTGAGAAATGATGTCTGCACCGTAAACATTGATATGTGTATCATCTGTTGTTCCTGTTGCGTAATAATCTGATGAAGCAAATGCTGCATCACCTACGAATCTTGAATCCTTAATCTTTACATAGTTGAACATTGACTTTGCTTCCTCAACGCCAACCTCTTTAATCCACGAAACTGTTCTGTCATAAAGGTCAATTACCGGTACGTCTACCTCTGCACCTAATTCCTTTGCAGCGTTTACGTACTTCTCAAGGCCGCTGTCTGAAGTCTTTCTTCTGCTGATGCTTGTTGCAAGAATCGGATTTGCACCCTTGTCACGTGCAAGCTCGATAAATTCAAGCATTGACTTCTTGAATGAACCGTCTGTAAAGCGGTCAAGTGATGCATCTGTGTATCTTGTAGCATCGTCTGACTTTGAGTCATTGTGTCCGAACTGAACGATTAAGTAGTCACCTGCCTTAATCTCGTTCTGAAGCTTTGTATAGTTAGCTTCCTTCTTGAAGTTTAATGAGCTTCTGCCGCTTAATGCGTAGTCAACCACCTTCACATCGTCGAAGTAGTTCTCTAAAAGCTGTGCCCATCCCTTTCTCGGGTAGTTCTTATCTGCATAAACTGCCGCAGTTGAGTCACCTACAACGTAAATTGTTGCACCGTCTGCAACCGGCTCACTCTTGATTTCTGTTTCATTATATACTGTTGATGTAGCTGTGTTTAATGCAATCACCTTAAAGTAATCAGCTGCTCCCATTGCAAGCTCAATTGCCGCTGAAACTGACACATCATAGTTATCTGCTGTGATTGCGATTTCCTTTGAAGCCTTTTCTGTACCGTCTGCACCGTAAACAGCTACCTTTACAACATCACCTTCAACCGGAGTCTTAATGCTTGATGTGAAGCTGATTCTCTTTAATGTACCGCCGTCAACCGGTGAGAAGCAATCGCTTCCGTCAGTGTTGCCGTATACATATGAATCAACAGTAACCGGAACGTATCCTAAAACAGTTACTTTAAACTCCTTTGTTGTGCTCTCCTCGCCCCTTGAAATTGTTGCAATAAGCTTTGCACTCTTATCCTCGCCCGGATAACGTGTTATTACAGCCTTGTCACCCACAACTGCTATAACTGATTCGTCCTCACTTGCCCAGGTGATTGTTGTGCCTTTCTTACCTGATGAAGGAAGTGTTAAATCCTTCTTTACTGCACTTGTATCGCCCAATGTGAGTGCCTCAGCCGCTGCTGCAACTGCTGTTGCATCGTCAGCATCCGCCGGAACTGTCAGTGTGAAGGTCTTTGATGCTGATAAGCTGTCATCCTCCTGAACAGTGAAGATACCTGTGAATTCAACAACTGTCTCCTCCTTCGCCGCATTCACCTCGCCGCCGTTGTTGATAACAGCTTCATTTGAGCTTACCCAACGCACGTCACATGCACCGAACTGTGATTCATAGTTGTCAATTATTGCAAGATCTGAATCAATTGTATTCTCGTCTGTATTGCCGCCCTTGATTGTATCAAACGGGAACTTGGCAATTTCTGCCGCAAAGTCAGCTTCGCGGTCAATTACCCTGTATGTGGCACCGTAGAAGCCAAGCTTTGTACCTGTTGCATACACACGGTATGTGTGTCCCGGTTCAACTGTAAAGCTTGTGCTCTGTGTTGTCTTTTCAGCAAATGTTATACCGTTGAAATCAGGAAGTGCTGTGCCGTTATCCTCGATAAAGAATGCCTTGTTTGCATTCACCTGATACATTACATCAAGCTTACCCTCTGCAACCGTATCGTCACATACAAATTCATAGTATGTACCCGCACCCTCTGCTATCTTCGGATTTGTTGCACCGTAGATTCTTCCTACTGACACTACGTCACCGAAAGTCTTTGCATCTGCCTTGTAGGTCCATGTATCTGCACCTAAATTCAATGTAATTCCCGGGATACCCGTATCAATTGAAGTTACCTCTGTTGTTGTTTTTCCTGCTACCGAAATCGCTTCATCGACAAGATACGAAACACTCACGCTTTCAGCAAGAGATGTCATCGGTAATGATGAAGCCATCATCATTGCAGCCATAAGTCGGAGGCCAAGCGGTCTTAGGAAGA
>JAZQHZ010000285.1:0-2022 GCA_045540855.1 Clostridia bacterium | reverse complement strand
CGATGATTCAAACTTCAAGGATTTCTCGCTGTCAAACGGATATGCAACAGTTTCTATTTTAAAGGTATCGCCCTTTTTAAGAGTGATGTTTCCGTCAGCATTGGTGATCTCCAACTCGGAATTTTCAGCTTCAAATATTCTCAAATCCAGATTTTCTATTACAGGCTTGTTATCAGCATAAATATCTACACTGCCCAAGATCACACCAAATTCATTATACTGCTCCGGCTTTATGTCAATAGGAACTACAATATATGAATATTCGTCTGAATCAGGTGATATTGCTTCAAGATTTACGCTTCCCGAAGATTTGCCAAGTATCTGATCAGTTATGTTAAATTCTTGATCGACAAGCTTAATATCTGCTGTGATTTCAGCATCTTCATTACCGATATTCCTTACAGGGATATAAACCAGATAGTCAAATAATTTATCATGACGTTCAATATTATCGTTGTCGATATTATTTGAGAGATCAATAAGCTCCGGATAATTATCTTTTACAACCTCATAGAAGGTTTTTAAGAATTGTACAAAAAACTCTGCCGATTTTTCTTCACTATCCTCCGAACTCGCGCTTAAACCTGTCAGTCTCAGCTCTGTTTCATTGTCTATATCCTCCATTACCTCACTGTATTTGACCGGTTCCGGATTTCTGCACTGAATATACGGTGATTTCTTAATATTCCGTTCAAGAACAAGCGGTTCAGGGATTACGCGGCCTTTTTCATCAAGCTCTTCTACCGTCAGCACTACTTTCACATCGCCTATATCATCCGGTACTATCCACGGAATGTCTGTTGTATATTCAAGAATATCGCTGACATATATTGCTTCCGGTTTGCCGCTTTTTGCGCTTTCCTCGCTGTATAGCAGCGAATTATTGCTGTCATACACTTCTATCTTACATGAATTGCCGTAAGTCGGCAGCAGACCGTTGTTTCTCAGTTTCCATGAGAACAAAATCTCCTCGCCCGGCTTGGGATTTTCATCAGTCATTGTTATTTCATTGTCAACCACTTCAAGACTGCTGTATGGCTTAAACTTTATTTCCGTAAGATTGTGCGGTCCATCCGTTATAGGATTCACTCCGTATTTATACTCGTCGCTCTCAATAGTTTCTTTGTATGTATTGGCAAGCAAGAGCGCTGATGAATCCCCCGTAACTACGGCAGACATTTCATTTATGACAAGATCCTGCTCCTCCATTATTTTTACGGCATCCGAAAATCCTGTGATGTTATTCTTATACTTTTCTTTGTCTATCCATGTATAATCATCATTTTCATCCTCTTTTAAATCCTCTATGCCTGTCTGCAATGTGCCGTATTTTTCAAGCCATTTATTGCCTACTCTGTAAAATGAGGACGCATAAAGCACATTTCCGAGATTGTTAAAATCATCCGAGGGTTCTGTCCAGAAAAGATATACATTATTATCCCCACCCACAATAATCTGATAGTTTGAAAGATTTGCTTCGTGGCGGAGCGGATTATCAACTTCATTTTCTCCGAAATCCTTTGTTATTATAGGAAATTCATCATTGCATATATGTGCCGCAAGACCATTGTTATTTCCAATCTCCCCTTTAACTGCGTCTGATTTATACCAATCCTTCTGTTTTGCTGCATCACTCGGAATATTATTGAATATACACAACGAACTTTCGTTAAAATCAGGAACTGATTCTGTTAAAGTTTCGCCGTCGTATGATGCCGGTCTTTCCGTTCTCAACGTGTCAAGAGTCTCCTTCACACTTATCATATTAAAGTATGATGTATCTGTCAGCCACGTTATGAGTAAATCGCCGTTTACTTTTGTAAGCCGCGGACTTGAAATGCTATTGTTGCCGCCATCAAGCTTAATCGGGTAATATTCCTTGTTTTTCGTTATGTTCGTAATTTTCAGCCACACCTCGCGTTCGGAGGAGCTTTGTATATCCCCATCCTTATCTACGGTGTAAGCATCAAGACTATATTCAATAGGCTCATCCTCACCATACTTGTATGTATATGTTTGTGA
>JAZQHZ010000284.1:0-7371 GCA_045540855.1 Clostridia bacterium | reverse complement strand
AACATCTTTTAAAATGTTTTCCCCTTAAACGGCATTCTTTTGCTTACTTTTCTACTGCTGTAGGTAGAAAAGTAAGTAGGGGTACCAACGACATAACAATAAGCACTGCATAAGCAGGGGACAAAGTCCCGATGCACTGCATTAACAACACCCCGATAAACCCAAATTTGAATTGCAAACAATTCAGCATCAGCATAATTGTGAATTGTCGGAACGATAAACCACAAATTTAAATTGACATTTATGTCGTAATATGTTACAATTTTTATAGTAAACACAAACGAAAACATATAATGAGGAACTGACAAAATGGTATTTTCAAGCATAACCTTCCTGTTCTATTTCCTTGCCGCGGTATTATTGATTTATTATATCGTACCGCAGAGGGCTAAAAACCCCGTGCTTTTTGCCGCAAGCCTTATTTTCTATGCCTGGGGCGAGCCGGTTTATATTTTGCTGATGCTTTTCAGCATAGCCTTTAACTTCGCAAGCGGAATATTTATCGAAAAAACTGAACATAAAAAGCTTGCACTGACCGTAAATATCATAGTGAATTTAGGTCTGCTTGTGTTCTTTAAATATACGGCGTTCCTGCTTTCGCTGGTGGGAATTGACATCGCATTCAATATTGCACTGCCGATTGGTATATCCTTTTATACCTTCCAGGCACTTTCCTATACGGTTGACGTGTACCGCAAGAATGCACCCGTTCAGCACAGCTTTATAAATTTCGGGCTTTATCTTGCACTGTTTCCGCAGCTTATCGCAGGACCTATCGTCCGCTATAACGATATTGCACGTCAGCTTGATTTCCGCCGCTCCACCGGCAAACGCTTTGTGGACGGCTTCTCACGTTTTTGTGCAGGTATGTGCAAGAAGGTGCTGATTGCAAATAACGTAGGTCTTGTGTGGAGCACAATAAGCACCTATGATTTCACCGGGCTTAGTATGGCAAATGCGTGGCTTGGTATCATCTGCTTCACGTTGCAGATTTATTTCGATTTTTCGGGATATTCGGATATGGCGATTGGTCTGGGTAAGATGCTCGGCTTTGAGTTCCGTGAAAATTTCAGATATCCCTACACCTCAAAAAGCATAACCGAGTTCTGGAACAGATGGCATATAAGTCTCAGCTCATGGTTCAAGGAGTATGTATATATTCCGCTCGGCGGAAACCGCAAGGGCAGTGCAAGAATGTATCTTAATCTGCTTATCGTGTGGCTGCTTACCGGTCTCTGGCACGGTGCGAGCATTAATTTCGTGCTGTGGGGACTTTATTACGCAGTTATCCTTATAATTGAAAAGACATTTTTAAGAAAAATCCTTTCAAAAACGGGGATTTTTGCAAATATCTATACACTCATTCTCGTTATGATAGGCTGGGTTTTATTCTCGGTTGAGGATTTATCCGCCATTCTCAGCTACATTAAGGCGATGTTCAATTTCTCGTATATGGGCTTTGGTGAGCAGGATTTCCTCTATAATCTGACCTCATATGCAAGAATACTCATTATCGCCGTATTTGTGGCAAGCGGTGTGCCCAAAAAGCTTTATAACCGCATACTTCCTCAAAAATACAGACATATAACATACATATTTGCAGTTATCGGACTTATTATATGCACTGCATATATCACGAACGATTCGTTCAATCCGTTCCTGTATTTCAGATTTTAAGGAGGTGGGCAGACAGTGAAAAAAGCAAATTATACCATGATATCGCTGCTTACCATAATAGCACTCACCTCAGCCGCCGCAGTGAATGCCTTGCATTCGCCGCGGGAGCTTTCGCAGACGGAAAACCGTGCCTTGGCACAGTTTCCCAAGCTTACGTGGAAAACTCTTTTTGACGGCACGTTTATGAGCGAATTTGAAACCTACGCCGCTGACCAGCTTATGTGGCGTGACCAGATGATTGCCCTGCGTGCCAACAGCGAATATATTCTCGGCAAAAAGGGCAACAACGGCATACATTTCGCAAAGAACGGCTATCTGATAGCCCGTCCCGAGGCGTATGACGAAAAGAATGTTGACAGGAATATTGACTCGATTTGTGCCCTTGCTGACACAGGGCTGTATAATATCACCGTAGCCTGCGTGCCGACGGCGTTTGAGGTTATCAGCCACCGATTGCCCTCGCAATCCTATGACGACAGGCTTGTAAGGGTGAATGAGCGGATTGAGGAGGGACTTGCTGAAAGCGACGTTACTCTTTGTGACGTATCAACCATTCTTAACATCCATAAAAACGAATACATATATTATAAAACAGACCATCACCTGACCTCACTTGGCAGCTATTACGTGTACAGTGCAATTGGCGATTCGCTTGGCTTAGAGGTGTATGACGAGGACGAATTTGAACGTGAGACGGTGTCAAAGAAGTTCTTCGGTACGTCACATTCCAAGGCACCTATTGGCTTTGTGCGTGGTGATGTGGTGGAAAAATTCGTGCTTCCGGGCAGTCTTGACCAGACACTTTCCTATCCGCTTGAGGGTGTGGAGAAGGACACGATTTATGCGGAGGAATTTCTTGATAAGAAGGATAAATATTCGCTGTTCTTAGGCGGCAACCACGCACTGACGGTTATTGACGCACACAGCAACAAGGGCAAAAAGCTCGCTGTTATCAAGGACTCCTATGCACACAGCATAGCTCCGTTCCTGGCTAATCATTACGACAGCGTGCATCTTGTTGACCTGCGTTATTACAGCGAGGATTTACTGCAATATCTTGAGGACAACGAAATTACGGAGGTGCTTGTGCTTTACAATGCACAGACCTTCAATACCGACACATCGCTTGCAAAGCTTGGCGACTACACTATGACCTCGTCGATATTTGACCCGCCGCCGTTCGGCTTCTTAAATACCACCGACCCGGTAGAGGACGGATATTTTGCCGATGCGGTGATTTTCGGTGACTCGCTTGCGGCAGGGCTGAGCTATAATGCTACAATTCCTGCAAAATTCGTGTGCAAGGCATCTGTCAATACGCAGACAATTCATACCGAAAAACTCGGCAGCCGCAGTGTGATGAATGCACTGCTTGAGCAGGACGCATCAAAATATTATATCTCGCTCGGTATCAATGAGGTATCCTTCAGACCGGTTGAGGAGTATAAGGAAAGCTATCGCGCAATCATACAGGCGATACGTGAAAAGAATCCGGCAAGCGTGATTTATATTCAGTCGCTGATGCCGATTGCAAAATCGGTTGAGGAGCGGACAAACATCTCAAAGGCAAAGATTGACCGCTATAATGAGGCACTTGTAGCCCTTGCCGAGGAGGAAAAGTGCTATTATCTCAACGTAAACGGCTACCTTGCCGAGGAGAACGGCTACCTAAAGGAGGGTGTTGCCTCGGACGGAATCCATTTTGGTGCACCGTATCACGCAAGGTGGGAGAATTATCTGAAAAACCACGCACTTGTTGACAAGCGTAAGGGCAAGAGCGTTGAGGTGATTAACCCGTATGCGGGTGATGGAAGCATAAACTTCGATTCGTTCGCACGTGAAATGCTTGATTGTGTGCTGTTTAAGGACACGCTCACACCCGTTTCGCCATCTGCGGCGGCAAGGATGTTCAATCTCACGCAGGGTGAGGTTGTAAACGGAGTTGTATACACCGGCGGAGGCGGCACTGCGGAGGAGTTTGCGGCGTTTGAGGCACAAACTCCCGAAAAGGCACTTGAAATTGAACAGAAGCTGCGTGAGAGAATTGAAGAGCGTAAATCGGATTTCGAGAACTATATTCCGCAGGAAATGCCAAAGCTTAACGCACCCGTTGTCATAGTTGACGGCACGCTTGCCGCAATGTGCATTTCGGACGACAACGGTGCGGCAGAGATAGTTATCGGACATTATTGATAAGGAGAAATTTCTATGAAAAAAATCGTTTCATTTATTTTATCCGCCGCAATGCTTTCCACATCAGTGGCTTTTGCGAATGATTTCATCCGCGGCGGCGACATAAGCTCGCTAACGTATATAGAGGATCTGGGCGGCAAATACTACGATATGGACGGAGTGGAGCGTGATGCCCTTGAAATCCTTGCCGAAAGCGGTATGAATATGGCACGTATCCGCCTTTCCAATAATCCCGGCAAGGGCAGAGGTGACGGTACATACTACCTAAAGGACGGATACCAGAACGAGGCGGACTGCTTAGAGCTTGCAAAGCGTGCAAAGGCGGCAAGTATGGGCATAGAATTCACCTTCAACTACTCGGACTACTGGTCAAACGGTACACGTCAGATTATCCCGTCAGACTGGGTGAATGCGATAAAGGCGGAAAAGGGCTATGACGTTTCAGACCCCGTTTTCCTTAATGCAATGACTTCTGCACAGCGCAAGGAAATCATAGCCGCACTTGAGGTGCTTATCTATGATTATACCTATGATATAATGAGCAAGCTGAAGGCTCAGGACACACTTCCGCAATATGTTTCGCTCGGCAACGAGATTAACGGCGGTATGCTGTTCCCGTTTGCGAATATGTACGCCGCAACGATGAGTGCATCGAATTATGAGCTGATTTTCTCGGGTGCAACCTCGGCAGATGTGAGCTGTCCGGAGGATAAGGCATCGCTTGCGAAGTTCATCAATGCAGGATACAAGGCGGTCAAGGCGGTTTCGCCCGAAGCACAGGTCGTTATCCACCTCGCAGATGCACCGAACGATGCGTATACGTGGGCGTTGGGTGAGCTTGTGAAGGCAGGTGCGAAGTTTGATGTAATCGGTGCATCGTATTATCCGTCGTGGTCGGGCAAGGTGATTGAGGATTTCGTGAAATTTGCGAACTCAATTACAAAGACCTATAACAAGGACATTCTGATAATGGAAACGGGCTTCAACTGGAACGAGGTCACAACCGACGGCTATCCGGGACAGCTTGGCGATATTGATCAGTACAAGGAGAAATTCCCGCCGACACAGGACGGTCATCACGGATATATGGATGCACTCTTCAAGGGTGTGCGTTCGGTGGAAAATAACCGTTGCTTAGGCTTTTTATACTGGGACCCGCTGATGATTCACGTGGATGACGGTACGGGCAAGAGCCTGTCGGGCTGGGCATACAGAGAGTCGGACGACTGTGTGGAAAAGAACGTAGTTGAAAACACAACCCTTTTCGATTTTAACGGCAAGGCTATAAGAACGCTTGACGCATTCCGTGCTGATATGAAGGAAAACGGCGTAATGGTAATCACGCCGACGTATGATAAGGACGGACGTTTAGTGGACGTAAAGCTCAATAAAACGGACAAGCGAAACAAGAAGGACGTAAAGGACGGCGATTTCGTCTGGGACTTTGAGAAGATTAAGGGATTTGGGATGTAATTTCTTGCTTTAGCAAGAAATTACATCCAATTCGGAAATCGGAATTCGGAATTATGGTGATTTTTTTGCTTTGCAAAAAATAATTTTATATCTGACGCAACGTTGTTTGCGTATTTTAAAAATGAAAGAGAGAAAAACAATGTATTATACAATGACAATTGCAGGGCTTGAGCGTGAGCTTGAGATGTTCCCTATAAACGATAAATTACAGATTGCGGCTTTTATTATGTTCAACGACGTTGAAATTACCGAGGCGTGTGCACGTGAGCTGCTTAAAAAGGCTCCGGATTATGACGTTATTATGACTGCGGAATCGAAGGGTATTCCGCTTGCGTATGAGATGGCACGTCAGGCAAAGATGCCTTATATCGTGGCACGTAAGAGAATGAAGGTTTATATGAAGAACGCAATTTCAACCGAGGTTGATTCAATCACAACGCACGGAATGCAGACGCTTCTGCTCGGCGAGGACGAGGTGAACTTTATAAAGGGCAAGAGAGTGCTTATCGTTGACGATGTTATAAGCACAGGCGGCTCATTGCTTTCAATTGAAAAGCTCATCGAAACGGCAGGCGGTGAAATTGCAGGAAAAATGGCAGTTCTTGCCGAGGGTGATGCGGTTGAGCGTGAGGATATAATTTTCCTTGAGCCGCTCCCGTTATTTGACAGTGAGGGCAATGCCTTATGATAAAAAACAATTTCAGACACACGATTTATGCGTGCTATCTGGGATATATAACTCAAGCGGTGATAAACAATCTTGCACCGCTTTTGTTTTTGATATTCCACGATGCATTTGGTATTGAGCTCAGTAAAATTACGTTGATTATAACCGTTAATTTTATGGTACAGCTTGGTGTTGATTTCATTTCGGCATATTTCGTGGATAAAATAGGATATCGCAGATGTATGGTGGCGGCACATATTTTTGCCGCATTGGGAATCGGCTCAATGGCATATTTGCCGTTTGTGATGAATCCGTTCACAGGTCTGCTTATTTCTTCCACTCTCTACGCCATAGGCGGCGGCTTGCTGGAGGTGCTTGTAAGCCCGATTGTAGAGGCGTGTCCCACGAAAAACAAGGCGTCTGTTATGAGCCTTTTGCATTCGTTCTATTGCTGGGGTACGGTGGGCGTGGTGATTATTTCCACGCTGTTTCTCCACGTTTTCGGGCGTGACAGCTGGAGAGTGCTTGTATTGCTGTGGATAATTCTGCCGCTTTTTAATTCGCTCTATTTTACACAGGTGCCGATTGCACCGCTTGTGAAGGACAGTGAAAGCATGAGCATTGGCGAGCTTTTAAAAAGCCGTATGTTTCTGCTTTTTGCGCTGCTTATGGTATGTGCCGGAGCAAGTGAGCAGGGTATGAGCCAGTGGGCAAGTGCGTTTGCGGAAAAGGGGCTTGGAATTTCCAAAACCGCAGGTGACCTTGCAGGTGCGTGTATGTTTTCCGTATTGATGGGTGTGGCAAGGGTATTTTATGCAAAGGTGGGCGAGAGATATGACCTTATGCCGTTTCTGAAGGGCGCTGCACTTTTGTGTATAGTATCGTATCTCATAGCCGCACTTTCGCCTCTGCCGGCGGTGTCTTTAATAGGCTGTGCCCTGTGCGGATTATCGGTAGGAATAATGTGGCCGGGTGTGTTCTCGATTGCGGCGGCAAGGTGCCCCGCAGGCGGTACGGCGATGTTTGCCCTGTTGGCACTTGCAGGCGATCTGGGCTGTTCATCGGGACCTACGCTGGTGGGATTTGTATCAGGTGCGGCAGGAGATAATCTCAATGCCGGGCTGATTTGTGCGATTGTGTTCCCAACGGTGATGCTCGCTTCGCTCGCAATTCGGAATTCGGAAATCGGAATGCGGAATTGATGCTGACGCGCAATTGTTTGCGTTTCAAATTTGAATTTAGCGGGGTGTTTGCACTCGCCTAAACGATTCAAACGGGCTCTGCCCCAAGACGTTCAGTTTTAATTGCTTACGTCGTATATCCCCGGTTCTTTTTCTGTCATCAGCAACAGAAAAAGAACG